>DAOLNV010000014.1:0-4774 GCA_035416745.1 Candidatus Hydrogenedentota bacterium
TAGCATTGACGGAAGGAACCCTTGTCGCTATTCCATCCAATCAGGCCGCCAACACAATCATTGCCGGTCACGTCACCCAGCGCATAGGACATGGACAGCAAGCCGTCATTCCAACCCGTTAAGCCTCCAGCGTATGTGCTTGATGCGGACAGTCTGACCGCTGCGTAGCTCCTGGAAATCGACCCTGCGTTGAAACCGGCCAGACCGCCGACGAAACTATCGCCCGCGACCTCTGCTATGGCGTAGCACTGAGAAACCGTCCCCTGGCTGTGTCCCGCCAGTGCCCCGACGGAGTACCTTCCTTCTATGGCGGCGTTCTCGATACCCAGGTTCCGGATCACGCCTTCTGCCCCGACAGAGCCGAACAGTCCGACCCGGTCGAGGGGAAGGCCGGAGGCACGGCGAATCACGACATTGCAGACAACATGGCCTTTGCCATCAAAGACCCCGGCAAAATGGTTTGGGGCAATGCCAATTGGCTTGAATCCCGCGCCTCCGTCCCATGTGGCCGTACGCGAAGCGTCGATGTCGTGCGTCAGGTAGTACGTTCCATCGAGAGGATAGCCCGGGTCGTTGCCAATACGCTGAAGTTCTGTGATGCTGGATATTGGCGTCGCTCCCGGTTCAGGATCGCGGCCTCGTGAGACCACCAAGGCCACCGCGCTTCCCGGGGCCGCGTGCGTATCCGCCCCCGGGAACTGGCTTATCACAGCACCGGCGGGTACCGTGTCGCTGTACGCTTCCGTCACGGTTCCGACAGCCAACCCGGCAGCGGCGATTGCCGACTCCGCCTCGGCCTGAGACAGACCCACCACCTTGGGTACTCGAACTGGCTCGCGGCCAAGCGACATTACAAGGTCGACCGTAGCTCCCGACAGGACGATTGTTCCCGCCGCGGGCGCCTGGCTGCTCACATGACCTGAAGGCACGGTATCGCTATATTGCCAGGTCACCATTCCCACGCTGAGACCCGCAGCCTTTATGGCGGCCAAGGCAGCCCCCTTGCTGCTTCCCACGACGTCCGGCACAGCCACAGGCTTGGGGCCGAGCGACACGTGCAAATCGACCGAGCTTCCCTGCAACACCTCAGCGCCGGGCAACGGGGCCTGGCGGATAACCTCGCCAGCGGGCACGGTGCTGCTGTATTCCTCCGTCACGATCCCCACGAGCAAACCCGCATCCGCGAGCGCGGCTTCCGCTTCGGTTCGTGACAGGCCTGCTACATCCGGCACGGCAGCGGGCCCGGGGCCAAGCGACACCACCAGGGCTACGGCGGTCCCGGGAGGGGCCATGACGCCTGACGAGGGAGTCTGGGCGATGACACGGCCAGCCGGCACGGTGAGACTATGTTCCGCCGTCACCATGTCCACGACAAAACCTGCGCTGCCAAGCGCCGCTTCGGCGTCGGTCCGTGACAAGCCCGCCACATTCGGGACGGGAATCGGCTCGGGGCCCAGCGACACTATCAGGGCCACGGCGGTCCCGGGAAGAACCAGGGTCCCTGACGAGGGAGACTGAGTTACGACACGGCCTGCCGGCACAGAGCTATTGTACTCCTCCATTACCGCACCCAGGACCAATCGGGCGCTGGCAAGCGCGGTCGCGGCTTGACGCCGCAGCAGGCCTGTCAGGACAGGCACCGGGACCGGCTCGGGGCCCAGCGACACCACCAGGCCCACCGCGGCGCCGGGAGGAACCCCAGTACCGCCGGGAGGATTCTGACGGATGATCATGCCGGGGGGCACGGTTTCACTGTACTGTTCCGTGACCGCTCCCACGGCCAGACCGGCGTTCGTGAGCGCTGTTTCGGCTTCGGCTCGCGACAAGCCCGCCACGTCCGGCACAAGGATTGGCTCAGGGCCAAGTGATACCGCCAGAGCCACTCCACTGTTCGGGGAAACCACCGTGCCCGCCGGCGGACTTTGTCCGATCACGACCCCTGCGGGCACGGTTTCGCTGTAGTGTTCGACGACTGTCGTCACGACCAGGCCGGCGTTTGCGAGCGCCGTTTCGGCTTCGGTTCGCAGCAGGCCCGCTACGTCCGGAACGAGTACTGTCTCAGGGCCCATCGACACCACCAGCGCCACTGCGCTGCCCGGGAGAACCTCCGTGCCGGCCGCTGGGTCCTGGCGGAACACTATCCCCGCGGGCACGGTATCGCTGTATTCGCGGGTCACGGTTCCCACGATCAGGCCCGCGGCAGTAATCGCCATTTCAGCAGCGCTTTGATTCAAGCCCTCTACGCCCGGTACGGGGACGGGCTCCGGACCGAGCGAAACCTCGATCACTACCCAGATCCCGGCGTTGAGCAGTGAACCCGAGGCCAATCCTTGGCTGAGCACGTTTCCCTGAGGCACGGCATCATCGTAGCCATACCGTGTCCGCACCTGGAATCCCGCATCTTCGAGCGCACCGATTGCGGCGGCCTCGGGCATACCTGTCACATTGGGAACGGTGCATTGCGGCGGATTTGCCAAGTACGGATGAGAGCCGGCCGACAGCATGTACCATGCCGCGCCGAAATCCCAGCCGGCGTCCACAAGAATGCTTTGTGTCTGCATCTCTGCCGTGGACAGCCCGTCACCGCCACTCGATACGGCCGTGCCGCTGAGATCGACATCCCAGAAACTGGCATCGACCTCGCCGAAGTCACTGTGGCCTATCAAGCCGCCCATGTAGTTGCCTGAGCAGGAGACGCGACCGGCGGCGTAGCATTCTGAGACGCTGCCGCCCTGTTGTTGACCGACTAACCCGCCCACGTAAGAACTGCCTGACACAGGGCCCGCTGCGTAACACTGAGCCACCTCACTCATGCCCGAGCCTATCAGTCCGCCCAGGCGGGTGTTTCCGGTGACCGCCGAGGTTGCGTAGCTTCGCGATACCTTGCCGCCACTGTGAAAGCCAATAAGTCCGCCGGCATACTCCACGCCCGTCACGGCAGTCGTCACGAAGCAGCGTTCAATCACCCCCCTGTTCTCGCCCGCCAAGGCTCCCGCGCATGCGATATCGAAAAAGCCGCGTTCAGCTACGCCCGAGACGGAGCCTCCCATAAGACCGAGGTCCCGCACAACACCGTCGCCCCCGACTATCCCGAATAGACCCACGTGGGAACTATAGGGCCGGTTGATAACGAGGTTTCTTATGAAATGCCCCTGACCGTCGAACACTCCCGCGAACGGCCGGCCCACTGTGCCGATGGGGACGAATCCCGCTCCGTGATTCCACGCCGCGGTTTCCGAGGCATCGATGTCGTTGCCCAACACATAATCCCAATGGATAGGCCATTGCGGTTCGTAGCCGATCCGCTGCAGATCGCCGATTCCCAGAATGGTCCGGGGTCCCTTGGGCAGAAACACGGCCTCGATGTCCAGCGAGGAAGTCATGACCAGAGGAAACGGATTGGAGCGGAGGACCGGGTGGCTGCCCAGGCCCGTGCCTGTCCATCCCGCAAAGGCGTGCCCAACGGCCGGTTCTGCCGTAACCCAGACCAGGGACCATGCGGGCAGGGAACAGGATTCAGGCACGGTTGAGATCGTGCCATTTACGGACACCGTCGAGAGCGCATATTGCGGGGAGTCTGGAGGCAGTATTCTCAGCCAGGGGTAAGTCACTCCGGCTGCCGACGCCCAGACCCCGTCAAAGTCCCATCCGGCAGCTACAAACGCATCGGGCGTTTGCATCAGAGCCGTAGTCAGACCCGTGCCTCCCTCGGACCGGGTCATCCCGCTGGCTTCGGTATCCCAAAAACAGGCCTCGATAACGCTATAGCCGTTTTCGCCCGATAGACCGCCGGCGTACTGCCGTCCGACTACCGCGCCTGCTGCGTAACATTGGGACAGGACGGCCCCGCCCTCGTTCCATCCGGTCAGGCCGCCGACATAAGCATTGCCGGCCACGGGGCCCGTGGCGAAACACTGGGAGATGCTGGCGCCGTTGTTTGACCCCGCCAGGCCGCCCGCATACTCGTCGCTGATTGCCGAGCCCGAGGCATAGCACTGCTCCAATGCGCCCCCCCGTGTCATGCCAGCGAGGCCGCCTACATCGGATTCGCCCGTCACAGGCCCACTCGCCCAGCACCGGGACACCATGCCATCGAGGTTCCCGCCCAACAAGCCTCCGGCATACGTGCTCGCCGTCACCCGTCCGGTCGCGCAGCAATCGGAGGTCCGGCTGCCATTCCAGCCCACCAGCCCCCCTGCGTAGCAATGGCCAACTATCGTGCCCACTGCATGGCATCGCGTGATCACGCCGCTGCCGGTTGCGTCAAACAGGCCGTTCGTGCCGACGAGACCGCCTACGCCAGCGTATCCCGTGACGGCTGCGTCTGCCGCCCAGCAATCCGACAGCTGGCCGTGATTTCCGCCTGCGAGACAGCCAACCGCCGAATTTCCGGAAACCGTCCCGCCTTGAATCCCCAGATTCCGCACGCTGCCGCCCGCGCCTATCGCCCCGAAAAGCCCGCAGTAATCTTGCCTGCGCCGTTGTATGGTAAGCCCGGAGATCACGTGCCCTTGCCCGTCGAATGTCCCCGTGAATGAGCGGGACGGGTCCGTTTCGTCCCATGTGCCAATTGGCGCGAAACCGGCCTCTTCGTTCCAGTTGGCCGTGTCTGAAGCGTCCAGATCCTGTGTGAGCAGATAGCGGCCGTCAAGGGGGAAGTCTGGCTGATTGCCGATACATTGGAGCTGCTCGATACTCGAAATGGGAATCGGGGCGCCGAGAAATGCCGCCAAGTCCCGTTCACTTGGCTTGGGGGAGTGGCCGCCTACCCGTT
>DAOLNV010000014.1:4874-57314 GCA_035416745.1 Candidatus Hydrogenedentota bacterium
GGTCTGGACTGCGCGGACGGAGCCGGGTTCGAGCCAGCCATCCACTTTCGTGCCGGAAACCCAGGTTCCCTGCCCGTCCTTGTAGAACAGGTAGGCGGGTTCCAGAGCGCTGGCATCCACCCCGTCGGGTACCGGAAGCTGTATGGTCACGGGCTCGCCATAAACCGTGCCGGGGTAAATTTCGTACGCGAAGCCAACGAACTCCGGCCGGTCCGCCGTTTCATCGGATTCCGCAATGGCAGCAGACCCTGCGTACACCGCGTCGCTTACAACAAACTCGTACGTGAAGGGCCCTATTGCCTGGCCGGAGACGGTGTAAGCGCCCGCCGTAAACGTGACGATTTCGTTGACCGCCCATGGCGTCTCGGGCTGGTATACGGCCCAGCCGTCGGCCTGATCAGCGTCAAGCGGCAGCCACAGCACGTTCTCGGATTCCGAAGCGCCCCAACTCACCGTGCCCCAGACCGAGTCCGCGGCGATGCCTGCGCTGCTGCGCAGACGGATCGCGAGCGGCGCAAGCGGAGCGCACAGGCGCATGCCGTTTTCGTCTTGCGCGGACGGCAGCACCGGCTCGAAGACCGTTGTCTCCGCAAACGGCTGGAACGCTTTGCTGACCCACGGACAGCCTGAGCCGTCTTGGGCGGTGTAGGCGCCCGTGACCAAAGCGGTGTCGCCGACTTCCACCGGAACGTCGATATTCTCGGGCGCGTTCCAGCCGGAGACGACCTGGAATTCGACGGTGCACAACCCAGCGGGAACACCTTCCTCGACAAACCCGCTGTCACGCCATTCCGCCGTTCCGACGCGCCGCCATTGCGCGCCGGCATCGACAGCCTCCTGCGGCGTAATGACCACCCAGAGCGAACCGGCGGGAACGATTTCGGTGTACGCCCCGGCTGCCGTCGTAGTTTCGCCGGCCGTAATGGCGACCGTCTGGTTCTCGGGCGTATTCCATCCGGAGACCGTTTGGAACTCGACAACGTGAGAGCCCTCGGGAACGTCCTCTTCCGTGCTGCCGCTGTCAAGCCACTGCGCGGTACCCGCGCGCCGCCACTGAGCGCCGGCAGCTACCGCCTCCGGAGGCGTGATCGTTACCAGAAGCGACCCGGACGGGATCTCGACATAGGTTCCGGTTGCGGATGCTGTCTCGCCGCCGACGACATCCACTTCCTCGTCGTTCGGCGTGGTCCAACCCACAACATCCTTGAACTCGACCGTGTAGGTTCCGGGCGCGATATCGGTTTCGATGGCGCCGCTGGGCAGCCAGTCCGAACCGGTATCCAGCTTGAACACCGCCGATTGCGCCTCTACCGCATCGAGCATCTGCTCCCCGTCGGAGGCCACAACGTTCTGGATGAGAAGGGGCACCGACGCGTCCGCATCCAGCGAACAGTCGAAGTACATCGTGCCAAGCAGGAACGGATTCTGGGCATCCCCGGGATTGCCGCCGCTGCGCACATCGTCGCGGGTCGTAACCGGAGCATTGGAGACGGAATTCATGAACACCAGCCGTACCCGCCCGGCGTTGGAACCGTCGGGTTCGCTCACGCTCACTTCATGTCCGTACCAGTTCGTCAAGTTGTCCGAACACGTGACGCCTGTCTGCTGCCCGGACTCCTCCACGCCAGCTTCCTGTCCGTTGCTGAAATACAGGACCGACGGGTCATAGACCACGTCAAACCCGAACACGGCGGGGGCCGGTCCGTCCGCAAACAGGCCGTCCTTGCTGAAGATGTCCTGAGACGTCACGTCGTCGCCCCGGAATAGCAGCAGGGGCACTTCGAGCACGGCGCCGTTGAGCACGGGCGCGCCGATACGGAACACGTTGCCTGACGTGACCTCGGTCTCGGTCTTGGCGGTGATCGCTCCGATACGCCGCCACATGGCGCCGTCGTCCCGCGCGCCCTGCGGCATGATGGCCACCTGAAGCGCGCCGGTGGCTTTCTCGTATGTTCCTGTCGCCGTGGTTCGCTCATCGAGTTCGATGGTGACGGCGATATCGCCGGGTTCGAGCCAGCCTTCCACGGCGCTGAACTCGATGACATAATCGCCTATCGGCACGTCAGACTCGATATAGCTGCCGTTACGCCATGTCGTGGTTCCGGCGCGGCGCCACTGCGCCCCGGCCAGCCGGGCTTCCACCGGCTCTATCATTACTTGAAGCGAGCCGCTTTCGATAATCTCGACATAGACGCCTGTCGCGGCGGCAGTCTCGCCCTCGACAACACTTACCATCTGGCTTTGGGGCGTCCGCCACCCCTCCAAGGCCTTGAATTCGACGGTATAGTTGCCTTCGGGGAGATTGCGCTCGGTTTCTCCGCTGTCGAACCAGTCCGTCGTGCCCGAGCGCCGCCACTGCGCGCCCGCGCTCACGGCCCCAGCCGGAGTGATAAGCACCTGGAGCGAACCGTACGCGATTTGTTCGTACGTCCCGGCCGCTTCGGCGGTCTCGCTGCGCGGAATGGTCACGGTCTGTGTAGCGGGCGCATACCACCCTTCGATGGCCTTGAACTCGACCCTGCACGACCCCATAGGCACGTCGGCTTCGGTCGCGTCGCTGTTGAGCCATGTGGTCTGCCCCACCCGGCGCCACTGCGCGCCCGCAGACACGGCGGCCGGGGGCGTAATGACCACGTGCAGCGAGCCAACCGTGATCTCGGTGTAGGTCCCGCTTGCCGTGGCTGTCTTCCCGGCCTCGACGGTCACGCTCGTCTCAGCGGGCTTAACCCATCCCGTGACATCGCTGAACTCGACCGTTTGCGGACCTTCGGGCACGTTCGCCTCGGTTGCGCCGCTGGCGAACCATGTGGGGGTGTCCTTTCGATGCCATTGCGCACCAGCGGTAACCGCCGCGGCAGGCGTGATCGTCACCTTGAGGGAACCGACACGCACATACTGGGCGTTCACGGTGGAGATTTCGCCTTCCTTGATTTCCACGGGCTGATCCTGCGGCTTGCCCCAGCCGTCTATCGGCTTGAACTGGACCATCTGCGAGCCCACGGGCACGTTCTGCTCGGTCTCGCCGCTGTTAAGCCACGCCGGCTGCCCAGACCGTTGCCACTGCGCCCCTGCGGCGACCGCCTCGGGAGGCGTGATGTTCACCTTGAGCGCGCCGATACGATAATACTCGCCACTGGTGCTGCTCTCTTGATTATGGGTAATGTTGACCGTCTTACTTGACGGCTCCCGCCAGCCGGCGATGGGCTTGAATTCGACGGTGCACTGTCCAGTAGGCACATCCGGTTCGGTCGTGCCGCTATCGCGCCAGACGGCCTGCCCCTCCCGCCGCCACTGCGCCCCCGCAGTCACTGCTCCCTCAGGCGTGATCGTCACCTTCAACGAGCCATGCCCGACGTAAGCGGCGCTCTCGTCGGTGAGCTGAGCGAGACTGGTGGTCACCGTCTTGTTGGCAGGGGTATCCCACCCAGGCAGGGACTTGAACTCGATGGTGCATTCTCCTACAGGCACCTCGGGTTCGGTCGCGCCGCTATCGAGCCACGTCGGCTGCCCGACCCGCCGCCACTGGGCGCCCGCGGTAACGGCCTCAGCAGGCTGGATCGTCACGCGCAACCGGCTATAGCCAAGGTACACGCCGACCTCGTTAGTGGTTTGGCGGAAGACGATCGCGACCGTCTTGGGTAGCGGGGTGTCCCAATAGTCAGGATTCAGTTCTTTGAACTCCAGTTCACAATTCCCGGCAGGCACGTTCGAGTCGACCTGGCCGCTGTTGAAATACTGGGACCACGTGGTGTCATCACCGCCAGCCGGCCGCCAGCGCCACTGCGCGCCCGCGCCCGCGGCTTCAGTCGGACTGAGCGTGACATGCAGCGAGCCAAGCGGGACATAGGTGCCGGTCTTCGAAGCTGTTTCGCCGCCCACGATAGTGACGCTCGTCTGAGCGGGCGTGGCCCAGTTAGCCACCGATTTGAACTCGATACTGTACGTGCCGACGGGAATACCCGTCTCGGACACACCACTCTCGAGCCATGTGGCGGTTCCCACGCGGCGCCACCGGGCGCCGTCAGTGACCGCTCCCGCAGGCTCGATGGTCACCAGCAGAGAACCAGTGGGTATGAGCACGTAATCGCCGCTCGTCGCGGAGAGCTGATTGAAAGCGATGCTGACAGGTTGGCTGGGGGGCGTGGTCCACCCTGCCACGGGCTTGAACTCGACCGTGTAGGCCCCGGGCAACACCTGCTCCTCGGTGGCGCCGCTATCAAGCCACTGCGTGGTGCCCGCGCGCCGCCACTGGGCGCCTGCGGCGACCGCGCCCGGGGGAGTGAGTGTCGCTGTCAGGAAACCAGCCTGTCGATACGTCGCCTGTGTTGAGGCCTGCTGGCCATAATTGACCGTGACGGTCACATTGTCGGGCGTCCGCCACCAGCCCGCCGCATCTTTGAACTCGATTTCGTGCGTGCCTGCGGGAACATTGCCCTCGATTGCCCCCGCGACCGTTACGCTGTCAAGCCACTGGCTGGTACCCACGCGCCGCCACTGAGCGCCGTCGCTTATCGCTTCGGGAGGCAGAATGGTCACGTCTATCGACCCGACGCGCAAGTAGACGCCATACACGGCAACATCGTCGAGATTCCATCCGCAGAAACGGTCCAGCGAGTCCGTGGGTCCCATGCTCCAGCGAAACCAGACTCTCAGATGCTGATCGGCGTATTGGGAGATATCGTAGGTAACCAGTTCCCAGACGCCCCCGTCCCCATCGGTAATATCTTCGTCAAGAGGGTTGCCCCAGAGTTGGCTCCAAGCAGTGCCGTTGGTGCTGATTTCAAGAACGGCGCTATCCGTCTTCTCGACGCCGAGCCAGCGCCGGAAGGTGAGCCGCGTGTCCGCGAAGTCGGTGCAGTTGATTGGGCCAAGGACGGCATATTCGGTCCCCGCCATTGAATTCTCATAATTGCCTTCGAGGTTGTAACCGACTACGGTGCTGCCGCTGTAGCCTGCCGAGGGATCGGGATTGCCGACCCCGTCCGCGGCCCCGCCGCCTGCCGGCACGCCCCAGGCCCATCCACCCTCGAAGGTCCACAGCGTACCTTGGGGATCCTCGCTCATGTCCGTGCTGTAGGCAACGCGATAGATACGGATGTCGGCGTCGGATTCATCTTTGCAGGTTGAGGTATCCCAATCCGCGCCGGTAAAGATCCGGACGCGGTAGTCGCCTCCGGGGACCATATTGAGCGGCAACGACCAATCGTAGCGGCTCCGGCCGTCGGCATCGGGATCGCCGTCGTAGGCAAGTCCGCTCGCGATGTCCTCAACTACGACATACTCGGAAGCAACGGAATCCCATTTCATAAGCTGAATGTTGACCGGGTCGGTCACATTCGCGGCCCATTCGATGGGGACCGTCAGGTCTTTGTTGGGTTGCCACACTTCCCCGCCGTTGGGCGAGAGAAGCCTTATGAAACCGCCTACGGTAAGGTTTACGGTTACATTTGCCGGAGAATTCAGCGCGCCGGGGGCGGTCACCGTCACGGTCCCCTCGTATGTGCCCACGGGAAGCACGGGCGGATTCTGGGCAAGGTCTATTGCGCGGATGTTGAGGTAAACGGCTTCGGTCATGTTTGCAACGCAGAGGCTCGAGGTCAACGTCGGTTCCAGCCAGTTCCAGGGCGCGTCGGAACAACTGCTGGACACGGTGTATTTCATGGAACCGCCGCCGTTGTTGAGCACGTCGACATGGTAGTCCGTCGAAACCGCGTCGTACGTGAGGTCCACATTCAATTCGGGAGGCGTCACGACGAGAACGTGCCGCTCGGCAACATCGAGGGTGACGTTAACGTTCAACGGCGGCGCCGCCGGTTCGGAAACGAACGTGAGCGTGCCTGTATACGTGCCAGGCGCAAGACTCGTGGCGTTGAAGGACACCGTAAAGTCCGCCCCTCCCACCGGCGCCAAACCCGAGCCCGGAGAGACCAGGAGCCACGGCCGGTTGCTCGTGACCTCGAAATAGAGAGTGCCCTGTCCGCCCGCGTTGTACACCCTGAAGCTCTGGCTGGGAGGGTTCTGTCCCCAGTTGCACCGGGCAACAATGGACGAACACGTCGCGGCGATCTTGGGGCTCCCCGCCACGCCGAGCACCTGCCACTTCGCCACGCCATAAGGATTGACGCCGATCACGAACGGCATGAAATGCCCCTGCGCGCCGAACGAATGGACGGCAAGTTTCGACACGATCGTGCGCCCCGCGTCCAAGTCGTCCCGGTTCCAGAAGCATAGATCCGGGTTGCTCAAGAAGACCTTGTCGGGATTGTTGGGGTCGGTAACGCCAAAAATGGGGTAATACGGCAGCGGAGGGTATGAGTACACAGGGTCCGCGCCATGCCCGAAGTAAAATGTGTCTTTTTCGTCGGGCAACGGGCTCGGATTCGCGTACCAGGGAGTGGTCGCGCCAGGCTCTGCTTCGATGACAAAGGCATAGTAGGGCGTTTTGAAGATCTCTTCCTTCGGGACGGTCGGGTCCTGAATCGAGCTCTCCTTGTTGCTGCCGGTCTGGTCTACATGCCAGACCACGAGGCCGCGCCCCGGCGCCGTCGCGCCCGCGCCGCCATATGGGCCTTCATAACCCGTATCGTTGCGGTTTTCGAGAAGGTAGAACTCAGTCGGCCGATCGGGATTCGTATACTTGTAAAAGCGGTTGCGGTCCGCCTGCAACAATGCATTCATGGGCAGAGTGTCATAAGGGACCTCGACAATCTCGGCCCAATTACCGATGTATTTCAGAATTGGAGCGAAGTGCGGGGGATGTTTGCCTCCGCCTCCGCCCATGAGGCAGTACCAGCCCACGATCGATGCGGATGTGCCAAGATACGAGGCCGTGTACGAGTACAAGTCGGGGAACCCGCAGACTAAGTGGCCGTTCTCGTGGCAGAATGTGCCGAGGGTCAGGCTGTTGCCCATGTCTGTCATCTGGTAAAAACCGGTGGAATGCGGCCAGAGTCCCCGCATCCACCCGGAACTGCGAGTGCCCGCGTAGAAGATATTGATAGCGTCGACCGTCCCGAAATCGAACCCTTGCTGGTCGAGAATCTCGAGCGCGGTTTGAACAAGCAGTGACGCTTTCCCCCCGCCTATCGAATTGTCGTCGTAGAAGAACTTGGGATGCGGCATGCGAACCCACGGGGTAACGATGTTGGTGTAATCAAGCTTGCCGTTGGACTCGATGTGGAAATACTCGTTGACCGAACACGCGTTGCCGAAGTCGGAGTAACCCGACGCCTCGTTCAGGAAACGGCCCACGTCACCTCTCGAGATCACGCCCTCCTCATCGGGGAAATCCACCAGAATGCACAGGCCGACCACCGGGCCCACGCGCTTGGCCAGCGCCTCGCCCTCTTGCACGATTCCCGTGGGGGCGAGCAATTCGCGAGCGGCAGCTCCCATTGCCTCCTTGCGGGCTTTCGCAAGCGCCATAACCACATCCAGGGGAAGCGTTTGAAGAGGCTGCGCGGCGCCGGCCGACAACGCCCCGGTCTTGCCTGTGACGAGCGAGCTCTTGTCGCGGGTGATCACGGGCGCCCCGGTGGAGACGAAGGAGCGCCCGTCCCCGGCCAGTTTGGCATAGCACCAGAAACCGGTGGCCTCATCCAGGACGACCTCACGCCCCTCGTCCGCCGTGCGCTGGTAGGCGAAAAACTCGTCGCCGTATAGCCTTACCCCGAACGTCGAGCCGTCCGGCTGATGGTAAGTGAAGACCTCTTCCCCAAAATAAGGCACCGCCGATGCGGCAGGGGCCAAGACGGCAACTACCATCAAGACCATCCACAGAGACCGTCCCGCCCATCGCCCGCGCACGCCGCCAGAGAAACATTCTTCGAACTTGCACATACCTCTCATAGCCCCCTCGTCAGAGCGTTGTCCGCATGCTGACTCGCTCCATGCTTCACAGAGTACGCAAAAAGCCCGTATCGAAATGATTCTACACCTGTTTCACAGTAGCAGAGGTCCACTTTCATGTCAAGAATTATTCGAGAGTTGCCGCCCGTTTTCAATGGCGCGGACTTGTCGGGCCAGCCCTGCTCAGCGCGGCGGAAAAACGGCTCCTTCTGAGGCCATTTCCTTCCTGAGGCAGGGTGTTTCTCCGGAATGTGGGCACCGGTGCGGAACAGGCCAGTGTAAGCCGTTAGCCAAAAAACCGCTTAATTAATTCGATTTGGGCGTCCTATTTGGCGGCGATGTCATAGGCGATGAGCACGTCTCCGTGGCGGATGTAGAGGCGTCCGCCGGAGATGACCGGGTGTGCCCAGTGATTGCCGCTTCCCTGGGTTACCTTGAAGGCCCCTGTCCGGGAGAATCCTTCGGGAGCAGCTTTGACGAGGCTTACGGCGCCCCCGCCGGGACCCTCGTATACGTACAACATGCCGTCGGCATAAACCAGCGCCCCCTGGCGAACCTCCTTAGCCTCCCACATCAGTTTGCCTGTTTGGAGTTGAAGACACATCAGGTTCTGGTTCTTGTGGCCGGTGCCGTAAATGTATCCATCCAAGAGGACGACGCCGTGGTGCTGGCAGTCGAGATTCTTGTCCGCCCATTGGGGCGTTACGCTCGAGCCGTCTTCCGACAGGAGCAGCATGCCGCCTCCGGAACCGTATCCCCCGGTGTAATAGAGCATCCTGCCCTCGAGCACAGGCGTC
Source organism: Candidatus Hydrogenedentota bacterium (assembly GCA_035416745.1). Taxonomy (NCBI): domain Bacteria; kingdom Pseudomonadati; phylum Candidatus Hydrogenedentota; species Candidatus Hydrogenedentota bacterium. The sequence goes on from DAOLNV010000014.1 coordinate 13,520, forward strand.
ACGGCGTGAATATCGTAGTCGGTTTCGTGGGTATGGCTCCAGAGCAGCGCGCCCGTGGCGGCATCCAAGCCGACAACCGACTTGGCGGTCATGGTCACGATAATCCTGTGGCCCCCCACCTCGAACAGAGCCGGCGAACAGTAGGCGGACGGCTCACTCCACCCCTTGCTGGTCCACACGGTTTGCCCGGTCATCTTGTTGAGAGCGGCGATGCTCGCATCGGGTCCGCCGGGCGTACAGATGAGATTTTCGCCATCAATGAGCGGAGATTCGGCAATCGCCCATGCAACGACCTGGCCGTTAAACCGTTTCATCATGTCGACCTGCCAGAGAATGCCGCATTCGGGCAGCTTGAAACAGGTGACAACGCCCAGCCCGGATATCAGATACAGCCGGTCGCCGTCGATGGTGGGGGTGGAGCGGGGCCCGGGCGCCTGTTTCGTCAGGGTCTCCGGCCCGTACGCATGCTTGCTCTTGATATTTCCCGCGAGGTCGAGAACGAAGAGATAGCCTTGCTCGCCTTCGAGCATGCCGGGCACGTAGAGCGTATCGCCGACAATCGAAGGCGAGGCATATCCCTCGCCAATCCCGTTCGCGACCCACAGGACCGGCGGGCCGTTTTCCGGCCATTCCTTGAGAAGACCCGTCTCCGGGAACTTTCCGTCGCGATTCGGCCCGCGGAACTGCGGCGAATCCGCCGCCGCGGCGGCCCCGGCAATCACAGCACAAATCAGGATGGAAACGGCCACGTTTTTCATAGAATACACTCCAGATCAGAGATGTCAGCCACGCGCGAGACATTACGCTATTCAGGAACCCAAAGGCAAGGTGACAGGGATAGAACATACCGCGAATGGCGCATATTCCGTGCCCGCCATGGTTTAACGACGGTTTCGAACGTGTATGCAGGAACGGTTGCACCAAAAATGTTGAAGCGGAGCGAGGATTTCCGCATAATCGCACCCGTGGACACTCCACGGACAGCAATATTGTTACCTGCCTTGTTGTTCGTATGAAGGGCTTAGGGCACCATCACTTTCACAGGAGACTCATCACTATGACCCATAAGGACTTACGAAACCTGTGCGCCGGCGCGGTTCTGGCATGCCTCGTGCTGGCCGGCACCGCCTCGGCTGACTGGTGGCAGTTCCAGGGACCCAACCGCAACGGGACGTCCCCAGAAACGGGCTTGATGCGGGCGTGGCCCGAGGGTGGACCGAAAGAATTGTGGTCTTTCCCGTTGGGGCAAGGGTTCGCAGGGCCGGCGGTGCGGGACGGTGAGGTCTACATTCTCGACCGTCTTGAGGATAAGCAGGATATCCTGCGTTGTCTCGAGCTGGCTACCGGAGCCGAACTTTGGAACTACCCCTACGACGCTCCCGGAACCGTGGGACATAGCGGTTCCCGCACGCCGCCGACCGTGTCCGAGAAATACGTCTATTCGGTCGGGATGCTGGGCGATTTCCTGTGTATCGACCGCAAGACCCGCCAGCCGGTGTGGCACAAGAACATCCTGGCTGATTTCGGCAGCAAGCCCGCCAGCTGGGGGGTGTCTCAGGCGCCCAGCCTGTGGCGCGACCTCGTCATTGTCGCGCCCCAGGCCAAGAACGCTTTCGTGGCGGCATATCGCCAGGAGACCGGGGAACTGGTATGGCAAAGTCCCGGTCTGGGCAACGTGGGGTACGTGACGCCCGTTGTGACCACGCTGGCAGGGGTCGAGCAGGCGGTCATGGTCTCGGCGTTCGGCAACACCGCCGGCATTTCGCTGGAGGACGGCCGTATCTTGTGGGCCTACGACGGGTTTCAATGCCAGATCCCCATCCCCTATCCGACACCGCTGCCTGACGGCCGGCTGTTCATCACGGGCGGGTACGATGCGGGTTCCGCTATGATTCAGATCACACGCGACGGCGGCGCGTTCAAGGTGACGGAACTTTTCAAGACGGACGAGTGCGAGAGCCAGATTCACCAGCCCCTGTTTTACGGGGGGTACTTGTACGCGAACAGCAACACGAACTCGCGCATGGATGGCATGGTCTGCATGACCCTGGACGGCGAGCTCAAGTGGCGCACGCGCGACTCGCGCGACTTGCCGAAGTTCGAGCGCGGCAACCTTTTGCTTGCCGACGGCATGATTATCAGCCTCGACGGCAAGACGGGCATACTTCATCTCATCGAGCCATCTCCGGAGGGATACAAGGAGCTGTCCCGCGCCAAAATCTTTGACGGCAACCAGATGTGGTCGCCCATGGCCCTGTCGCAAGGCAGACTGCTGCTGCGCGACCAAAAGCAGATCAAGTGTCTCGACCTGAAGAACCCATGAGATTCGCGAGCCGCATTCCGGCACCGTGAGGATGATTGCATGAGGGATTCAAGGGCAAGCCGTATGCTGGCGGCTGCTGCCGCAGTCGTGACTGCCATCGCCGCAGTCATCGCGCTCCAGCAGTGGCTTGCCTACAGTCCCGCTGTCGACCTTTCGGCAAGCCTTCCGGGCCGCGATGGACGCCCGGAGGGCGCGTCTTCCGCCGGCTTCGCCACGGACCTCTCGGGCACTCATCAGGAATTCGGAGGCGTTCCCGCGGACCTGCCGGGTTTCTGGCCCCGGTTCCGCGGCCCCGATTTCGACAATATATGCAAGGAAGAATACGCGCTCACGGATTCGTTTGATGACGGGGGCCCGAAGCTCTTGTGGTCCGTTGAATTGGGAGAAGGGCACGCCGCCCCCGCAGTTCTCAACGGGCGGGTCTATCTGTTGGACTACGACGAGTCTGCCCGCGCCGACGCGGTTCGGTGCTTCTCCCTCGCTGACGGTCAGGAGATCTGGCGGCACTCGTATCCGGTAACCATTAAGCGCAACCACGGCTTCTCGCGCACGGTCCCCGCGGTGACAGACGATTTCATCGTCACAATTGGTCCCCGGTGCCATGTTGTATGTCTCGATGCAAAGAGCGGCGCTTTTCGGTGGGGCATCTCGATGCAGGACGCGTACGGCACGACCGAGCCGCTCTGGTATACGGGACAGTGCCCGCTGATCGACAACGGGCTGGCCATTCTGGCCCCGGCAGGCCCTGAGGTCCTGATTGCCGCCCTGCGTTGCGAAACCGGCGAAACCGTGTGGCAAACGCCGAACCCCAGGGGCTGGAACATGTCCCATTCGTCGATTGTGCCCATGACGTTCGAGGGAACGCGGATGTTCGTGTATTGCGCGATCGGGGGCGCCGTCGGGATTGTCGCGGACGGCCCGGACGCCGGCCGGCTCCTTTGGGAGCTCCCGTGGGATGCGAATGTCGTAGCCCCTTCGCCGGTGCCGCTCGACGATGGGAAGGTGTTATTCACGGCGGGGTACGGCAACGGCAGCCTGATGGCGCAATTGCGCAGACAAGGCGATGGATTCGCCGCGGAAGTGCTCTATGACCGCGGCCCCGCGGAATGGCTCGCCTGCGAACAGCAGACGCCGATCTATTATGACGGCCTGCTTCATGCTATCATGCCGAAAGATGCAGGCGCCTTGCGCGGTCAGTTCGTCTGCTACGACCCACAAGGGTCTCTTGTATGGTCCAGCGGCCAGGCAAACCGGTTTGGTTTAGGCCCCTATATTCTGGCTGACGGCAAGTTCTATATCTTGAGCGACGACGGCGTCCTGACCGTCATCCAGCAAAGCCGCGAGCAGTACATTCCCCTGGGCCAGGCGCGCGTACTGGATGGACAGGATGCGTGGGGGCCCATCGCCATCGCAGGCACCCGGATGCTGTTGCGGGATTCCACGCGGATGATTTGTATCGAAGCAGGTGCGGCACACCAGGAGCATGTAAACCAGTGAGCGAGGAAAATCGCCGGCTGATACCTGTTTGGATATGGGTGGCCGTCGCGTTCGCGGCGGTCGGCACGGTCATCTGGCTGGCCTCGACCAGCAAACGCCCCAACCCGCCCGATTCGTTCCGCTACGATGTCGCCGAACACGAAGAGGTCGAGCCCTCGCTGGTGCTCGCGTCAGAATCCGCGCCGCTCAAGCCCGGGGTAGCCGGTTTGAAGGCACTTGCGGCCACGCCCGATGGGCATATCGTTGTTGCGGGGGACCACACGCTCGTCGTCTGCAACATGGACGGCGTGGAAACGGGGCGGTATGCTCTCTCCACCACGCCGGAATGCGTGGCGGCCGCTCCCGATGGCATGATCGTCCTGGGAATGTTGGACCACGTCGAAATCCTTGATGCGGCCGGAAAACCGGAAAAGGTGTGGGCGTCATTGGGAGAGCGGGCCCACATCACGTCGGTCGCGGCGGACGAGGAGAACCTCTACGTGGCCGACGCGGGAAATCGTGTCATTCTGCGCTTTGATTATGAAGGCAACCTGCAAACGCGCATCGGCGAAAAGGACGAGGAACGGGAAATCCCGGGCTTGGTCGTTCCGAGTCCCTATCTCGATGTGGCGTTCGACAACATGGGCGCGCTGTGGGCGGTCAATCCGGGCCGCCACGGCCTCGAGCAGTACCGCCCGAACGGCGATTTGGTATCCGCATGGTACCGCCCCTCGATGGACCCGGACGGGTTCTGCGGGTGCTGCAACCCCGCCCACGCGGCTTTTCGGTCCGACGGGACGCTGGTTACCGCCGAGAAGGGGCTGAACCGCGTAAAACTCTATTCGGTCGATCAGAAGTTGTTGGGTTTTGTGGCTGATCCGAAGGTGTTTCGCGCCTCGTCGGGGGGACCCTTCTCGCCGGAGCTGGAAACGCCGTTCCGCGATCTCGCGGTCGATGCGAAGGACCGGATACTTGTGCTCGACGCCAATGCGAATGCGGTCCGGGTATTCGAGGTGAAGGAGCCAAACTGAAATGGATACGCCAGACATGAAGCGGCGCGAGTTCTTCACCGGCGTGGTGCGGGCATGCCTGTTGGGCGGCCTGACCCTCGTGGGCGGAGTACTCGTATGGCGTTGCAGGAAAGCCGGCGCGTGCGTTGATACCCGGGCATGCAGTGCATGCCGGGTCTATGCGGCGTGCCCGATCCGGCAACAACGCGATGAGGCCAAACCATGAGCGGGAACAGGCAACTCCGCCGCCGCGACTTCATCCGTGTCGCGGCCGCCGCGGGCGCGGGGGGAATCATCTGGAAAGCCGCCGCCCCGGCGCCGGGCGACACGGTGTGGCAGCTCGATCCGCAGAAATGCGTGCAATGCGGACGATGCGCCACCGAGTGTGTGCTCAGCCCCTCCGCGGTGAAATGCGTGCATTCATACCGGATATGCGGCTACTGCGACCTGTGCGGGGGCTACCTTCAAGCCACTGCCAGGAAACGCGATACCGGCGCCGAGAATGAACTGTGCCCGGTGTCGGCGATCAAGCGCACATTCATCGAGGACCCCTTCTTCCAGTACACGATTGACGAAGCCCTCTGCGTCGGGTGCGGCAAGTGCGTGAAAGGGTGCGCGCTCTTTGGCAACGGTTCGCTATACCTGCAGGTCAAGCAGGAGCTCTGCGTCCACTGCAACGAATGCGCCATCGCGCGGTCATGTCCGGCTGGGGCATACCGCCGCATCCCTGCGGAAGAGGGGTACTTGTTGAAAACGAGGCCGGAAGGGGGCTCGGTGCAGGAATGAACACTTTGAGGACCCGTGCGCACATACTGATCGCCCTGCTTCTTCTTGGCGGCGGCGCATGGGCGGAGTTCCGTTTTCCGATGCCCGAGTTCGAGTCCGGGTACGAATACCCCGAGATGCACACGCCGCCGGCGGGCCGCACCAACGATCTTTGGGACGCCGCCATTCTGGCCGCCGCGCTCGGGTTGGCGTCGTGGCTGGTGTTGAAGCGCCGGTCGCGGCCGGCGGTTCTTGGTTTGACCCTCTGCTCGCTGGCGTATTTCGGATTCTGGCGCGAGGGCTGCGTTTGTCCGGTTGGCTCCATACAGAACGTTGCGGAAGGCATGCTCGGCCTGGGCGCCGTGCACATGGCGGTGGCGGCGTTCTTCCTGCTTCCGTTGGTTTTCGCGTTGTTCTTCGGGCGGGTATTCTGCGCGGCGGTATGTCCTCTCGGGGCAATCCAGGAGGTGGCCGCGGTTCGCCCGGCAACACTTCCCCGGGCGGTCGACCGGGTGCTGGGCATCATTCCCTATCTCTATCTCGGGATCACCATACTGGCGGTCGCCACCGGTTCCGGGTACCTGATATGCCTGTACGACCCCTTCGTCGGTTTCTTCCGGTTTGGGGCGAGTCTCAACATGTTCCTGGCGGGGGGCATTCTGTTGCTGGTGGGGTTGTTCATCGGGCGTCCGTACTGCCGGTTTCTGTGTCCTTACGGCGTGCTTCTGGGATGGATGAGCCGTTTTTCAAAATGGCACGCGAGTATTACCCCGCGGGAATGCATACAATGCCGCCTCTGCGAAGACGCCTGTCCCTACGGCGCTATCAACTTCCCCGCCCCGGAGAAAACTCCGGTCACGAGAAGAGAAGGCGGGCGCAGGCTTGGCGTGATGCTTGCCCTGGCGCCGATCATCGTTGGGTTCGGCGCGGTAACGGGGTACGCGTCTCATGCGATGCTGGCACGGCTTCACCCCACCGTGCGGCTCGCCGAACGCATCGCGGGCGAAGAAATGGGCTATTACGATAATATGACCATCGAGAGCGAAGCTTTCCGCGCAAGTGTGAAGACCAATGCCGAATTGTATGCCGAAGCGCGTGCGGTACGGGCGGATTTCAAGTGGAAGTCAGTCCTGCTGGGCGCGTTTCTGGGAGTTGTGATTGCCGGAAAACTGGTTGGCTTGTCTATCGCGCGCAGACGGGAAGACTACGAAACCGACCGGCAGGCGTGCGTCAGTTGCGCCCGGTGCTTCCCCTACTGCCCGGTTGAGAAGGATGATGTCGCAGTTGCAGAACAGAAAACCTGAGTTTGTGCCGGACAAGGCGAAGTGGCGTATCGCGGCCACGGTCGCGGCTGTCGCGGGGATATTCACGCTCGTGCTGGCAGCGTTGCTGATCATCAACTACGTGCAGATTCAGGCAACCAAGCCTCTGGACAACCCCGAGCTCTTGAAATTGCGCGAACAGCTGGCCGCGTCCTCCGAACAAGACGATGCGCTTGTCAACCAGATTCGGGCGCTGGACCTGCTCGTGCGCAAAGCGTTCTTCACGAGCCAGGCGCAATTGCGAATCGGCGGCCGGCTGCTGTTGGCGGGGGCGATCGTGTTTCTTGCCGCTTTTCGCCTCGCGGCGCGCTGGAATCCCAAGACGCCGGTACCGGGAGGCGCCCCCGACAGCGCCGGGTACTGGCGCGTCCTCGCGCAGTCCAAGGAACTCATCACGGGCGTAGCCGTCATCCTCATACTGGTAACGCTGGCCGCTGCCTACATGACCCCCACCGATATCCCCGCCCCGGGTGCGGAAATGGCGGCCGCCGCCGAACCGGCGGAGAACGGTACGCCGCCTGGCACGGTTGCCAAAGAGTTCCCAACGTGGGAAGAGATGCTCACACAATGGCCGTCATTCCGGGGACCCGGAGGTTTCGGCGTCGCTCATTTCACGACCGCGCCCACCCAGTGGGATATTCAGACAGGCGACGGTATCCGTTGGAACGTTGAAACGCCGCGGGTAGACTTCAATTCGCCGGTGGTGTGGGGCAACCGGCTCTTCCTCAGCGGCGCGACGGAAGACGTGCGCGAGGTCTACTGCTACGACACCGAGACCGGCGAATTGGTCTGGCGGCAAGCCCTGCCGACATTTCCCGGCACGCCTGAGACTCCGCCGAAGATCTCGGAAGACACCGGCTATGCGGCGCCCACCGTGGCCGTGGATGGCGCGCGCGTATTTGCCATCTTCGCCACGGCTGACATCGCGTGTTACGATTTCGAGGGCAACCTGGTCTGGGGGCGCAACCTCGGTGTGCCCGAGAACCACTACGGGCACGCGTCATCGTTGCTCGCGTTCGAAGACAAGGTCTATGTTCAGCTCGACGACAGCAAACAGCCCCGAATCATGGCCCTCGAGGCGGCGACCGGCAACGAAGTCTGGGTGACCGCCCGAAAGAAGATCTCGTGGGCATCCCCCGCGTGCCCGCCGACGCCTTTCGGATTTCAACTTATCCTCGCGTCCGAGCTGGACGTGGATGGGTATGAGCCGCGGACGGGCAAGTTGTTGTGGACACAGGAGGGGCTCGACGGCGAGGTCGCGCCTTCCCCAACCATTTCCGGGGACGTGGTGTTCGTGGCCAACGAATACGCCGTCGCGACGGCGGTCCGTCTCTCGGGGTCGAACGAGGCCCCGCAATCCGAGATCATCTGGCAATGGGAGGACGCCTTGCCCGAAGTGTCGAGTCCGACGAACAGCGACGACTATTTCTATATCGCGACGTCGCTGGGCGAAATCGCCTGCCTGGACAAACAGACCGGCGAAGAGGTGTGGCTACACGAATTTGAACAGGGATTCTACTCGTCTCCGATTCGCGTCGGTGACCGCATCTACGCGGCCGACCTGCAGGGGACCATGAACATCTTCGGGACAGGCAAGGAATTCGAGCTGATAGGCGCGCCGGGGATGGGCGAGCCCGTGTACGCCACCCCGGCATACCTCGATGGACGCATGTACGTGCGCACCGAGCGCCGCCTCATCTGCATTGAGACCCATGACGGAAATTAGATTCTGCATAGACGATATCGACCGGCTCGTGGCGGAGATTGGCCGCGGCAAAGAGGCCGTAATACCGATTCTCCACGCGATCCAGGACCGGTTTCACTACCTGCCCGACGCCGCCTTGAACCGCGTGTGCGAAATCACCGAGATCACGCCCGCGACGATCGAGGGCGTGGCCACGTTCTTCACCCGGTTCCGCAGGCGCCCGATGGGCAGACACACCATCCGGGTATGCGACGGCACGGCCTGCCACGTGAAAGGCGCGCCGGCGGTCTTCGAGGCCTTCGCCAAGGAACTCGGCCTAGGCAAGGGAGAAGACACCGACAAACAAGGCGTATTCACGGTCCAGCGGGTCGCCTGCCTGGGTTGCTGCACCCTCGCGCCCGCCGTACAGATCGACCGCGTAACCTACGGCCACGTTGAGCCCGAGAACGTCTCGCAGGTCATCGAGGACTTCCTGGCCAACGAGGCTGACAAGAAGGAGCGCCCCCTTCAGCACGGCAACGGTAAAACCGTGCCCGAGGGTGAAATCCGCGTCGGTCTCGGTTCCTGCTGCGTCGCGGGCGGCAGCGACAAGGTCCGCATCGCCCTGGAAGACGTGCTCCAATCGATCGACGCGCATATCCGGGTCAAACGCGTGAGCTGCGTGGGGATGTGCCACCAGACCCCGCTGTTGGAGGTGCATCTGCCGGACCGACCGCCTTGTCTGTATGCGAAAGTGCAGGCCGAAGACGTCCCCGAGATCGTCCGCCGTCATTTTGCGCCGCGCAAACGAAGCGTGCGCATTCGGAAAGGCATCAGTAAGTGGCTGGAGAACGCGTATACGGGCGACCATCGCGACGTGATCGAACGGCACGGCATCGACGTGCGCGACAAACCGGTCGCGGCGTTCCTGAGCAAACAGCAGCGTCTAGCCACGGAATATTGCGGCCAGCTCGACCCCACCGATCTTGAAGAGTACCTGCGGTTAAGAGGATTCGAAGCCCTGGCCAAATGCCTGCCGGGGCCTGTACCCCGGGTGTCCGGTTCGGGGGCCGGTCTGGAACCGGACGCGATTATCGGCATCGTGGGCGCAAGCGGGCTTCGGGGGAGAGGCGGGGCGGGATTTCCGACCGCGCGCAAGTGGGAAGCGGTGCGCGAGGCGGCGGGCGAGCCCAAATACGTGGTCTGCAACGGCGACGAGGGCGATCCCGGCGCCTTCATGGACCGCATGATCCTCGAATCGTACCCCTTCCGGGTCATCGAAGGGATAATCATCGCTTCGCTCGCCGTCGGAGCGCACGAGGGCCTGTTGTACATCCGCGCGGAATACCCCCTGGCCATCGCACGCATCGAAGAGGCGCTTCGCATCTGCGAGACGGCGGGATACCTCGGCGATACCATACGCGGCAGCGGCCACGCCTTCCGTCTTCGAGTCATGCCGGGCGCGGGCGCGTTCGTGTGCGGAGAAGAAACGGCCCTGCTGGCCGCGGTCGAGGGCCGCCGCGCCACGCCGAGCATCCGGCCGCCGTACCCCGCGCAGCAAGGACTCCACGGCTGCCCGACGCTGGTGAACAACACCGAGACCTTCGCGCTGGTGCCCTGGATCATCCGCCACGGGCCGGAAGCGTTCGCCGCGTTGGGGACCGCTCACAGCAAGGGCACAAAAGTCTTCTCGCTGGCGGGAAAAGTGAACCGCGGCGGGCTTATTGAAGTGCCCATGGGCACGACTATCCACGAGATCGTGGAAGATATCGGCGGCGGGGTCCAGGACGGAAAGAAGTTCAAGGCCGTCCAAGTGGGCGGTCCTTCAGGCGGCTGTATCCCCGCCTCATTAGGCGATACGCCGGTCGACTTTGAGGCTTTGGCGGCCGCGGGCGCGATGATGGGTTCCGGCGGACTGGTTGTGCTCGATGACAGCGACTGCATGGTCGAGATGACCCGGTATTTCCTCTCGTTCACGCAATTGGAATCGTGTGGGAAGTGTACCCCCTGCCGCGTGGGTACGAAGCGCATGCTCGAGATCCTCGATCGGCTGTGCGAGGGCAAGGCCGAGATTGGCGACCTCGCGGAATTGGAGAGCCTCGCCCACATCGTGAAGAACAACAGCCTGTGCGGACTGGGCAAGACGGCGCCGAATCCTGTATTGACCACGTTGCGGTATTTTCGCGAAGAATTCGAGGCGCATGTCGAGGGACGGTGCCCGGCGGGCAAATGCAAGGGACTGATCACCTATTCGATAACCGAGAAATGCATCGGCTGCACGAAATGCGCGCTGAATTGCCCCTCCGGCGCTATTGCGTTCCGGCCCTACGAACAACACGAAATCGACGCCGGAATATGCACCCGGTGCAATGGCTGTTTCGAGATTTGTCCCGTAGATGCAGTGAAAGTGGAATGACACGATGCCGCGATTGACCATAGACGGCCAAACCGTGGATGCGCCCCCCGGCGCGTCGGTAATGGACGCGGCCGCCCTGCTCGGGATCGAGATTCCCGCACTGTGCCACGTCCGCGGAGTGCGCCCCCTTACGTCGTGCATGGTTTGCGTCGTTGAAGATAAGCAGACGGGCAAGACATTCCCGTCCTGTTCCACGAGGGCCAGCGACGGCATGGTCATCGAAACCGGTACCGGGGCGATACGCGCTGCGCGCAAGGAGGTGTTGCAGCTTCTGTTGAGCGAGCATGTGGGCGATTGCGAAGCCCCGTGCCGGCGCATCTGCCCCGCCGCGCTCGACGTGCCCCTCATGATGCGAAAGACAGGGGCCGGAGACCTGGACGCGGCCGCGCGCCTCGCCAAGGATGCGTTGATCTTCCCCGGAACGCTGGGGTGGGTCTGCAACGCGCCGTGCGAACGCGGATGCCATCGCGGAACCTTTGACGAACCATTGCTCATCAAGGAGATGCACCGCCGCCTTGCGGAAGAAGTCATGGCGCCGGGCAACGTTGTGCCCGAGCGGCCCGAGTCCACAGGCAGGCGCGTCGCCATTGTCGGGAGTGGCATCGCGGGGCTGTCGGCGGCATGGACGCTCGCGCGAAGGGGCCACAGGTGCACGGTATTCGAGCGCGAGGACCGGCCGGGCGGGCCTCTGCGCGACCTGAGCGAAGAGGAGCTGCCCGCGCGCGTATTCCAGTCCGAGGTCGAGTCTATCTTGAGCCTGGGGGTGGAACTGCGCACCAATTGCATGGTTGGGAGGGAGATTGCCATCGAGGAAGTGTTGAAAACCTATGATGCCGTGGTCCTGGCCTGCCAGGACGATGCCCTCGAGGACGCCGAAGACGAGGATCGCGTGTTCACGGCCATTGAATTCCCGATGGCGGTGAATGCTGTAGGAGAAGGCAAGGAAGTGGCGGACGAGGCGGACCGGTTTCTCCGGGGCCAGCCGTCCGCGTTCCACGAAAAACCGTTCGATTGCCGCCTTGTCGAGATCCATGAATCCGAGATGGCCGCGTTCGCCGCGCATCGCATGGAGGCCGCCACGCACGGGCGGGGACGCCAGCACGGCGTCATCGAAGACGAGGCAAGACGGTGTCTGCATTGCGACTGTCTGAAAAAGGTTTCCTGCAAGTTGAGGCAGTGCGCGACCGAGTATGGGGCGAAGCAGTTCGCATACCGTGAGGTGAACCGTCCGCCCATAGCAGCGTCCGAGGTAACCGGCTCCGTCTTCTTCGAGCCGGGGAAATGTATTCGCTGCGGTCTTTGTGTTGAGATCACGGCCGTCCGGGGGGAGCCGTTTGGCATGGCATTCGTCCAGCGCGGGTTTGATGTGCGCGTGCAGCCTCCTTTGGGACGGTCCCTCGAGGAAGCGTTGACCAAGACCGCGCGCGAGTGCGCCGAGGCCTGTCCCACGGCCGCATTGGCATGGCGGAATCAAGAGGAGCGGGAATCGTGAAAGTCGTGCAGTTGATTCCGGGAACCGGCGGGACATTCTACTGCCAGAATTGCATACGCGACGGCGCGTTGATGCGGGCCCTGCGCAGACGCGGGGTGGAGGTTACGCTGGTCCCCCTCTATTTGCCGTTGAAGGTGGACGCCGAAGGTCTTGAGGACCATGCGCCAGTGTTCTTTGGCGGGATCAACGTGTATCTGCAGCAGAAGTTCGGCCTGTTTCGGAGGACGCCGCGCTGGCTTGACAGGTTCTTTGACTCCGGCTGGATGCTGAAACAAGCGGCCGCCCGCGAAGGCTCGACCAATGCCGCCGCCCTAGGTCCGATGACTCTTTCCATGCTGCAGGGGCGTTTGGGCAACCAGCGCAAGGAAATTGACCGCCTCACCGAATGGCTCAAGAACCACGAAAGACCGGCTTTGATTCACGCGTCCAACTCGCTTCTGCTGGGCGTTGCCACGGAACTGAAACGCGCGCTCAACATCCCTCTGGTGTGCAGCCTCCAGGATGAGGACACCTGGCTCGACGCCATTCCCGAGCCCCACGGCAGCCAATGCTGGAAGACCATGTCCGAGCGCGCCCGCGAAGTCGACGGGTTCATCGCGGTAAGCAACTGGTACGCCGGTGTCATGACCCGCCGCATGAATATCCCGCCTGAAAAGCTCGCCGTCGCGCCCGTAGGCATTGAATTCGAAGACATCGAGCCCGCGCCGGCGCCGTCGGACCCGCCCGCGATCGGGTATCTGTCGCGCATGAGCGAATGCCTTGGCCTCGGACTTCTGGTAGACGCCTTCATCCAATTGAAACAGCGCGGCAAGATACCAGGCCTCAAGCTGCGGGTCACCGGCGGGCAGACCGCCGAAGACACCGCTTTTCTGAATCACATCCAATCCGAATTGCGCAAACGCCATATGGAGGCGGACGTCGAGTTCCTCGAACACTTCGACAGGGCATCGCGCCACGCATTTCTGCGTTCGCTGTCGGTCCTGTCGGTGCCGGTTCCAGGCGGCGAAGCGTTCGGCGCCTTTATCATCGAAGCGCTGGCGTGCGGGGTGCCTGTCGTGCAACCGGCCGCTGGCGCGTTCCCTGAGATCATGGAGAAGACCGGCGGAGGCACCGTGTACGAGCCGAACACGGAACATGGCCTGAGAGACGCCCTTGAACAGCTCTTGCTCGACCGTGCTGGCGCGCATGAACTCGGACGGCGCGGACGCGAGGCCGTCCTCGCCCAGTATAGCGTCGAGAAGACCATGGAAAACGTCCTGGCGGTCTACACGAACCTGGTGAAATCATGAAAGACTGCGCTCGTTGGCTTCTGCTCATGGCGTCGCTGGCCGTCTTGGGCCTGACCGGCTGCGGCAACGATACCGGGACGCCGCCGCAACAAGACTCCCCGGACTCCGCTGCGCAGGACGCAGACGGGCACACGGACGCCGCCAAAGGCCCGGCAGAAGTTCCGTGGAACACGTACCACGGCGATTTCTCGCTGAGCGGCATCACCGAGACGCCGTTGCCCAACGAGTTGACCCTCGCCTGGCGTTTCTTGGCAGGAGCACCGGTTGTCACCACCCCGGTAGCGGGCGGCGCGCGTATCTATTTCGTCAATAACAAGGGGCGAATATTCGCTATCGACAGTCAGGGCAATGAAATCTGGTCCGTGGCAATTCCGCGCGAGGCGCGCGACAAGTGGTCCCCCAAGGAACAGCAATTCGACGCGCCGCTCACCTATTTCCGCGATACGCTTCTTGCCGGCTCGGTAGACGGCATCCTGTTCGCACTCGATGCCGCGTCGGGCGAGGTGAAATGGCAGGCGGACCTGGACGGCACGATCCTGGGCGCGGCGAACGTGGCCGTAGTCACGCCGAAGGAGAGCGGCTCCGAGAGCGTCCGGGTGTACGTCATCGAGCAGGGCAGCGGCGTCCTTCATTGCCTGGATTTCCAGACGGGCCAGCCTGTCTGGCAGTCACAAGGGGTCGAGCGTTGCGACGGCTCGCCCGGCGTCGGCGGCGGAACGGCTGTTTTTGGAAGCTGCGCCGCGGCGTTGCACGTGTTTTCCGCCGAAACCGGCGAACGATTGCACGATATCCCCATGGGCGATGAATCCCAGGTGGCGGGCGGGGTCGCGGTTATCGATGATGAGGCCTACTCTGGCAGCCGCAGCGGCGCGGTTTTGAAAGCCAGGACGGAAACGGGCGGCGTCGCATGGCGCAATACGGACTGCACGGCCGAAGCGTTCACCACGCCTGCCGTAGACCGCCAGTGGGTGGTCTTCGGATGCGCCAGCGGCGATGTCCACGGGCTCGAACGCGAGACAGGCGCGTCGAAGTGGACCTTTCACGCTGGAGGGCTTGTGACGTCTGCCGTTATCGCCCGCGACAAAGTGGTTGCCGGTTCCGAGGGCACACTGTTCCTGCTGCGGCTTGAAGATGGGACCAAACTGTGGTCCCATGAGGTCAGCGACGAAATAACGTCGCCAGCCATCTTCGACGGACTGGTGATTGTCGGATGCGATGATGGAACAGTGGCCGCCTTCCGTTAGGCCGCAGTCAGGAGGCGCCTGTTTATGAATGAGACATCAGCTTTGCTTGAGGTCCGCGACGTCACGAAGACGTACGAGAGTTCTCCAAATCCTCCGCAGGTGCTGAAGGGGGTCAGCCTGCGTCTGGCGCGGGGTGAGTCCGTGGCCGTAGTCGGCCCGTCGGGGTGCGGCAAGAGCACGCTGCTCAACCTGATCGGTGCTCTTGACACGCCGACATCCGGTACTGTCACGTTCGACGGCCGCGATCTGGGCGCGCTGGATTCCGCCGAGCTGGCGAGATTTCGCAATACGTCGGTGGGATTCGTGTTTCAGTTTCATCATCTGTTGCCCCAGTGCACCACGCTCGAGAACGTGCTGGTCCCGGCCTTGGTGAATGGGGGGGCGCAGAGCAAGAAGGCGCGGGCGCTCGGATTGCTCGGACGCGTGGGCCTGTCCGGCCGGGCGGATTACCGGCCGGGCCAGCTTTCGGGCGGGGAGCGGCAACGCGCCGCCGTGGTGCGGGCGCTCATCAACGAACCGCGTCTCTTACTCGCCGACGAACCCACCGGCTCGCTCAATGAGGAAAGCGCGTCGGAACTGGTCGAGCTCCTGCTCGAACTCGGCCGCGAACAGGGCATGGCTCTGCTTGTTGTCACGCATTCGCTGGCGGTCGCGGCGCGAATGGACCGGATACTCGAACTTCGCGACGGACTGCTCAACCCGAGAGGGAAGACCCCATGACGTTGCTGAGGCTGGTACTCGACAGCCTCCGGTTTCACTGGCGCATGCACGCCGGGGCGGCCGCGGGGACGGCTCTGACGGGCGCTATTCTTACGGGTGCGCTCCTGGTAGGGGACAGCACCGATTATTCGCTCCGTCAATATGCCCTTGCCCGCCTTGGCGCGATTCATTTCGCGGTCGAATCACGGGGGGGCTTTTTCTCGCAGGACCTCGTTGCCGGATTACGCGAGAGCGTGCCGGCGCCGGGCGTCCCGGCCCTCGCCGTGCGCGGGATGGCCCTCGCAGACAATGTTGAGCAGTCCAGGCAGATCAACCAGGTGAGCGTGGTGGGCATCCCGGCGGACTTCTGGGACCTCGCCCCACCCGCGGCGCTTCCTTTGGGCGAGTATGAAACAGCCTTGAACGAGCGGCTCGCGGAAGCCCTGGGCGTCGGTGTGGGCGACAGGGTGGCGCTTCGGATCGTCAAACCGGGCGTCCTGCCGCGCGACGCCCCGCTCTCTTCCCGCACCGGGGATTCCTCGACCCGCGCGCTGTGCGCCGTGAAAGCCATCCTGCCGGATTCAGGTATTGGGCGTTTCAGCCTCGCGGCAGCCCAGACCGCGCCGTACAACGCGTTCGTTGACCTGCACTGGCTTCAGGAACAGCTCGGGCTCGAGGGGCGCGTCAACCTCGCTCTCGTGGGAGAAGGCGTCAGCCAGGCGGAACTGGAAACCGCCCTTCAACAGGTGTGGCGGCCGGATTACGTGGGTCTCAGATTGCGAACGCATTCCGGCGGGATCATCCAACTGGAAACGGACCGCATTTTCCTGCAACAGGCGGTGGCGGAAGCCGCCCTTGCACTGCCCGGCGCGCAGGGAACGCTCTCTTACCTGGTCAACTCGATTTCGAAAGGCGAGCGGTCGACGCCGTATTCCTTCGCGATTGCAGGCCCTGTTCCACGAGATATGCGCGACGGGCAGGCGGTGATTAACCGCTGGCTCGCCGACGAGCTCGACGCGAAACCAGGCGACGCCATCGAGGTGCGGTACTACGAATTCACGCCATCGAACGATTTCGTAGAGAAATCCCGCAGCTTCACAGTCCACAGCATCGTGGAAATGGCGGAACTCGAGACCGAACGCGGCCTGATGCCCGAGTTTCCCGGGTTGACCGACGTCGAGCGCTGCGAGGATTGGGGTATCGGCATGCCCCTCGACGAGGAACGTCTCGCTGACAAGGCGAACGAGGAATATTGGAACCAATACGGTCCCACGCCCAAGTTTCTGTGCACCCTCGCCGCGGGGCAGGAAATGTGGGGCAACCGTTATGGCAACCTCATGACAGTCCGCTTCCCCGGCACGGCTGCCTCGGAAAGCGCCATCCTTGATGCGCTTCGCCAACACGTGACGCCCGAGCAAGCGGGACTGTTGATCTCGCCGGTCCGCCAAGAAGCGTTTGAAGCCGTCGAGAGGGCCATCGACCTCGGCGGACTGTTTCTGGGGATGAGTTTCTTTCTGATCGTTGCTGCGCTGATTCTCACGGCGCTGCTGTTCGTGTTCGGCGTGCAGCACCGGGCGTCCGAGATGGGCATCTTGCTCGCCGTGGGGTTCCGCACGCCGCGCATCCGCATCGTGTTCTTGATGGAGGCGGCCGCGAGCGCCATTCTGGGGGCCGTAACCGGGGCAGGCGCAAGCACCCTCTACACACGGGCCCTTATCTTCGGGTTGAGCCATTACTGGCAGGGAGCGGTCGCTCAGACCGGCATTCTCTATCATGCGGCGCCCGGGACTGTGGCGACCGGGGCCGCGCTCAGTCTTGTGTGCGCCCTCGGAGCCATGGGCCTGGCGATGTGGCGCCAGACCCGCCACTCGCCCCGCGAACTACTCACCATGGACTTTTCTCAGGATGCGGCGGGCACGGCATCGCGACGAAGCCGCGCGCCTGCCCTGTGGCCGCCCGCGCTCATTCTCCTGGCTGCCCTGGGTTTGATCGTGTATGCGCTGACCGCAAACGTCGAGGAAGTAGCCCTGGTATTTTTCGGCGCCGGGGCGTTGCTGCTGGTCTCGGGCATTGGGTTCTTCCGCTGTCTTCTCGGGCGCATGCGCTCTCCGGGGTCCGTTGCGCGGCTCACGCTTGCGTCGCTCTCGCTCGAGAATACCGCCCGGCGGAGCGGCCGGAGCCTGAGTGTCGCCACGCTCCTTGCGACGGGCGCGTTTCTGGTACTGGCGGTATCGTCGATGCAGGAGGACGTCACCGCGAACGCGGGAAAGCGTTCTTCGGGCACGGGCGGATTCGAGTTGTTCGCGGAAACGACCCTTCCCCTGACGCAGAATCCCGCGGAAACGCTTGACCTGCCCGGCGTCGGCGCGGTGGCCCTGCGGGTTCGTGACGGAGACGACGCCAGTTGCCTCAACCTGAATCGTGCTCAGACGCCCCGGATTCTCGGGGTTGACGTGGATGAGATGGCTGCGCTCGGCGCGTTTCTGCCCGAGCAACAGCAAAGCGGCTTGTGGCAACTGCTGCGACTGGACCTTCCCGGCGGCGCGGCGCCCGCCCTCGTGGGCGATTCCGACACGGCGATGTGGGGGCTTCAAAAGAAGACCGGCGTTGATGACGGAGATACACTCACCTACCGCGACGACGCGGGAAACGAGGTCGGTGTGCGCCTGGTGGGCCGCCTTCCCATGCGGCTTTCCGTATTCCAGGGCGCCATACTGGTCTCCAACGAGTGGTTTACGCGTCTTTTCCCTTCGGAAGAGGGCTTTCGCGTCTTTCTGTTGGACACCCCGCCGGGCCAGGAAGAATCAGTGGCCGGCAAACTGAATGCGGAGTTCGCAAAATCAGGCATGGACGCCTCGTCCGCCGTAGCGCGGCTCCGCCGGTTCTACGCCGTCGAGTCCACATATCTGGCGATGTTCCTGGTGCTGGGCGGCCTGGGGATGATTCTGGGGAGCGCTGCCCTGGGGATTGTGGTCTTGCGTAACCTGCTTGAGCGGCGTCGTGAGATCGCCCTGCTCCGCGCGGTGGGCTTCCAGAACAAGGCTCTGCTCCGGCTGTTTCTTCTCGAATACGGGTTCCTGCTGGGAACGGGTGTTGCCATTGGCGGCGTTGCCTCGGCCATCGCCATGTTGCCCACGGTGGCATCTGCCGGTTCCTCCGTTTCCCTTGGCACTCAGGGGCTCATCCTCGCGGGCATCGCGCTTATGGGAACCGCATGCATCGTTTTGGCGGTCAGGATAGGCGTCGGACGCGACAACTTCGACGCCCTTCGTGCCGAGTGACCCGGCCTGCTGACCGGCGCCGTAAAGGCGCAGATTCTCCCATTCTGACGGGGAATAGGGCCGCCTACTGCGTCTTGGTTTCGGCAATTGCGTACAAGCGGCGCATCGTCGCCACGTAGAGAACGCCATTGGCGGCCACGGGCGTGCTGTTGATTGGCGCATCGAATTCGGTTGAAAACAGAACCTGTTTTTCCTTCGACAAGGCGAAGACATAAAAATCGCGTCCCTGGGACCCGACATACACCTTGCCGTCCGCCACGAGGGCCGAGCCCCACATTTCCCGTTTGAGCTCATGGGTCCAGCAGGGCGCGCCGGTCTCTGCATCGACACAGTGGAGGAGACCGCGGCAGTCCGTCACGAAGACGAGACCTCCGGCGATCGCCGGAGTCGAACAGGCGTGCAGTTCAAGCGGATACGTCCACAACTCGGCGGTTGCGGTGACGTCGCCGGTCTGAGCCGCGTCGATGCATTTGAGCCAAGCCTTTTTCTTGCCCTGCCAGATGTCGCCGCCTGCCGTTACGTAGATGCGATTGCTGTAAAAGACCGGCATGCCTTTGATATTGCTGGGCCCTTCCTGCAGGTTCCCCTGGTAGATGTGCACATTCTCCTTGGGACCGGCCGGGTCGCTATCAAACCGCCACACGCGTTCGAGCGTCTGAACCGTCTCCGGCGCCGCGGAAGGGTTCAGCGCTGTGAACGCGTAGCATACGCCGTCGCCGCCTCCGAAGAATACCAGCCTCCGGCCGTTGACCTCCCCCAGAGAGGGAGACGACCATGTGGAATGAAGAATCAGGGGGCCGATGTGCTCGCCATCCTGCGCCACGACCCGTCCCGTCGCCTTGTCGAGCGCGATCAGGCTGGGAGCGTCGGGCTTGCGGATTACCCTGTGCGTATTGTCGACGGCGTTGCACGTGTTGAGATAGAGAATCTGGCCGTCGAGCAGGATGGAACAATGGGCGGCGTCATGAGGATACATCCCCACGGCCTCCTTCATATCGGTCATCCAGATGATGTCGGCATCCAGGACGGACATGTCCATGGCCGGCTCGCCTCGGAGCGCCATGTGCTGGCCCTCGTCCGAATAGGGTCCATCGTTGCCGTTCGCCTGACCGTTGAGGTCAAGACAGACCACTTCGCACCGGTTCGTGACCGTGTAGACACGGTCTCCCTCGACGGTCGGGGGCGAGCACCAGCCGATGTTGGGCCAGTCGAGATACCGATCATCTTCCAGCCGCGGCACCGCGAGCTGCCACACGAAGCTCCCGTCGCTTTCATTCAGGCACAGCAGCACGGCGCGGTCGCCTTGATGCCTGGGATCGCGCGGCTCGGAATTGTTCGCTCCAATGAACACTCTCCCGGACGCGACCACCGGCGAAGCATAGGCGTCATTTCCCAGCGGGGCGGACCATTTGATGTTCTCGCCCGTGGCAAGGTCGAAATGTTGCGGCAAACCTGTCTCGGAGGACACCATGTTGCGGGAATGCCGTTCCCCCCACTGCGGCTGGTCAGCGGCGAAGCCGTGCCAGCAGACCCCCGCAAGGATTGCGAGGAGCAGGCATTGAGAAGGGGGCCGGCGGGTCTTCATTCAGTCATTCCTTGCTCGCTTGCCTGGGGTTCGAAGGCGGCTTTATGCGGAACACCACGGAATCGAAGCGCATACTGCTGGGGCGCACGGCCGCCGAGAGACTTCCGGAACCGGCCGCATGATACCTGCTTCACGGATTTTTCTCAAATGCCGGGACGGGAGAGAAGCGCCCGGGCACGCCGCGCAAAAGCGGGAAAAGCCTATCCTGCTCGTTGATGGGATGGGTTGTATCACCGGGTCACGACTTCGAACGGGATTGCGGGGAGAACCCCGACCGACATGCGCTGTGTCGTCTGGGTTGGGCCTTTGCCCGCCGGGCGCTCGACGAACGCTTCGACGATGAGGTTGCCGGCCAGTCCCGGCTCGAGCGCCTCGGAATCGGTCGACAGCATGAACGCCAGCCCTTCCGGCACAAGCTGAAGGTCCGTGAGCGCCAGGCCCTTGGGGGGATCGCTCAGTTCGAGTTTCACGGCCTCAAGCATAGGAACCTTTGGGACGTTCACGCGCACTTCCACCTTGCCGCCTTCGGGGATACGCACCACTCCGCCGTCTACGAGCTCGATGGGCCGCGCGGCTCGCCTCTTAGCCGTCACGGACACCATGAACTCTTCGGCGGGCGCCAGATGGCGGTAGAGAAACGCCTGCATCATATCCTCGGCCGGAGTTGCCAGCCGGCTGATTTCGCGTCCGTCGATCATAGCCCGGCCCACGAATTGAAGTGCGACGGGTCCGCCCGATACCCCTGCCAGCGCGGTCAGGGTCATCCGGACGCTGCTCTTCCCGCGTGGGATCCTCCCGCCATCCAGCCTGAAACCCGCCGGAGCATCCTTCAGCGCGACCTCTATTTCCCCGTCAAAGCCGTCCCGGCGCAAGGCGTGCATACAGATCGGCGCGGCGAGTCCGGTGGTGATGTTCACACTGGCAGGCGTTATCCGTAACGCGAAATCCGGTTGGGGAGGACCCAAGCGCAGCCGGTACGCGTATGCGCTTCCACCCTGGCCCTGCGCATCAGCAATCTGCACATAGTACAAGCCATCCTCAGGCAGTTGCGCCTGCAGGCAGGAATCGGCGTCATGGGTCAGCAATCCGCCCAGCCGGTAAAGGTACTGGTCCTTGTCCACAAAATCGTCGTTCCATCCCACCACGGTTCCCGAGGGTCCAACGAGGCGCACCAGCGAGTCAAGCGGCGAACGGAGCCGCCGCGCGAGAACCTCGGCCACGATGACATCGCCCGCCCGCCCCTGCACCTGAAAAACGTCCACGTCGCCCGGCACATCAATGCGGCCGTTGACAAGCATCGGCATTCCGAGCGCTTGAGCAGCGTCCGCTGTATTATTGGGTTCGGACTCGACGCACTCCTCCAGCTTGTCCACGGCGTAAACCACGGCGTTGGACAAGCACTGTCCGTTTTGAAGTGTGGCTTTCCGAATGCGCTTGGCGCCATGGTCCGTATTCAGCGGGAGCTGCGTTTCAGGGAGGTTCCATCCGTTGATTGCCGCAACAGTGTCATAGCCCGCGCGTCCCCCCAGCGGAAACATGTCGGTGATGAACGGCTGCTCGCCCACGGAAACACGGTACACGAAATCATCGCGTCCCCGGAATATCGAATCGCGGATCTCGAGTTCGTACACGCCGTCTTCCGGGATTTCGTAGAGCAGCACCGGATCCGGGTCGAACCGAAAATCGTCTACAAAGGCCAACTCGCCGCCCTTGGCATCATAGAGAGCCAGCTCCGCCTGGAACCAGCCGGGCACGGCATCCGCCAGATAGGGGACCAGGCTCCGGGCGTGGGTCTCGATGACCAGTTTTTGCCCCTGCGCGGCCCGGAACGCAAACCGGTCAACGTCACCGGGCATGATCTGGCCATTCAGCAGCACCGGCAGTTCAAGGGGGTCAGGCTTGGGGAGCTTGCTCTTGGCCTGCGGGTCGTTTGGCTCCAGTTCCTGCACTTCCGGCAAGGCGCCGACCTCGAAAACCATGGGGTTGGTGATACCCATAGCCGTTTGCAGCCGCATTTCGCGCGGGCCTGGCGCGGCATTCGGAGCAATGGTGACCTCGATTCGCGCCATCTCGCCAATCTGTGGATTCAATTGCCGTTTGCTGAAGTTCAGGAGCAGATACTGCAGGTGCTCGAGTTCTCTCAAGCTCATATCGCCGATGCGGTCCAGCAACGGGTGCGCGGGCACCTTAACGGGTTCTTCCGTATCGGACGGCGCCGCGCCTGGAGCGGGCACGCTTTCCGGGTTGGCTGCGAGCGCGGCGGCGGGATCCGCGCCCCTCAGTTCCGCCAGACGTTTATCGCGGGCTTCTTTCATGCGCCGGGCGATCTCTTTGCGCTCGTCCCCTTTCAGATTCCGAATCGGCCGGTAGACCTCAACAACGGTAGCCTGGATTCCTCCGCCGGTTACGCAGGCCTCGCCGCTCGCGCCGCGAAGGTTTTGTCCGCCGGCGATCACCTCGAAGGTTGTGCCTGCTTGTCCTCCCGCCGGGTACAGGTAGCCGATGTGCGGCGCTTGCTTGCCCTGCTGTGCCACGGCGGCCGCCGATGTCAGGACCAGCGCAACAACGAAGAACACGCGTACGAACATCCGCATCAGGAGACTCCTCGCGTCAGATGATTTCTGTCAGACGGCCGCCGCTCGGCACGCCGTCTCCCGGCTCGGGCAGGACTCTGAGTTCCATTCCCTTGGGATTCGGCAACGGGCCGTCGGGATCGATGCCCAGCAATTCGTACATGGCGCCGATAAGGTCCACCGGATACACAGGGTGCTCGGCAACCTCTTCCCCTCTGGCATCGGACGCGCCGACCACCTGACCGCCCTTGAATCCGCCGCCCGCAACCACCGAACAGAAGCATTTGCCGTAGTGCTGGCGGCCTCCGTTCCACGGGGCGTTCCATTCGACCTTCGGACTTCGCCCGAATTCGCCGCCCCACCACACAATCGTGCTATCGAGCAACCCGCGTTCCGACAAATCCTGCAACAGCGCGGCCATGCCCTGGTCCATCTCGGGCAGTTTGCGCTTCATGATCTCGAAATGCTGTTTGTGGGTATCCCAGCCTTTGTAGTTGATCGTGACGTACGGCACGCCCTTTTCGACCAGACGCCGGGCCATTAGACACGACTGGCCGAAGGTGTTACGCCCGTACCGGTCGCGCATTTCATCGCCCTCGGAGGCCAGGTCGAATAGCTGCCGGGCCTCGCCGAACATCAGCCCATAGGCATTTTCTTCGCAGGCGTCAAGCCGCGCAAACTGGGTGTTTCCGGGCATGGCTTTGCCCAGCGAGTCAAGGGCATGCAGCAAGTCGCGCCGCCCCAACTGGCGCTCATCCGAGATCCCTTCCGCTATGATGCCTTCCACGACGAACGGGTTCCGGTTGGGGTCTCCGCCCGTGGCAAACGGCTTATACCGTTGCCCGAGCAAGCCTGCTTCAGAAAACCGGCCTTGGGGCTCCGTTAACACTACATACGGAGGGACAATCCCCGCGTATCCGTGGTCGTACCCTTTGAAGAGGGCCACGACCGCCCCCACGCACGGATACACCAGGCGGTCCGGCTGACGCCCCGTCTGCACAATGTACGACGCCGTCTCGTGGGCGTTGACCCCGTGCGTCATGCTGCGGATGATCGCGTACTTGTCAGCCTGCTGGGCCAGCAAGGGGAGCGTCGCGTTAATCCGGATGCCGGCCACGTTGGTCTCAATGGTTTCATCCAGCGGACCACAGTAGTCGTATCCCGCGTCCGGCTTCGGGTCGAACGTGTCCAGGTGCGACGGACCGCCCCACATCCAGATCTGGATGACGGATTTTGCGCGCGCTTCCTTTGGGGCCGCGAGCGGGCGCCGCGTATTCAGGAAGGCCAGCCCTGCGGCTCCGAGAATGCCCCGCTGTAATGCCTCGCGCCGGGTGATGCCGTGCCGTGTCCGCTGCGATTTCATGGTTATGCCCTCGTCTCTCGCCCATTTAGTGGCGGCACAGAAACTCCTTGGTGTTCATCAGAGCCCACACGAGGTCGGCTGCCGCCTGGGGACCCGGCAGCCTGCTCTGGTCCATGTATTGTTTGACGGCAATCATCTCTTCTGGGGTGGGATACCGCGACAGAATGAGGAGGTACAACTGCTGCACCGCTCTTTGCGGCTTGCCCTTGTTGCTCTCGAGTATCTGGCGGAGCCGCCAGCTCCGCTGAATGTTCTGCTGAATATGGGTTGAGTTCAACATATGGAGGCGCTGGCCATCCGTCGGCTGGTTGTTCCGTTCCGATTCCAGCCCGGTATCCCGGGGCGGCCTCCCGAACATCTCGAGGAATGGACTGGTAATACTGCCGTCGGCCAGAAGGATTGTGCGCTGATACTCCGGAACATAGGTGAAGGGCTCCGGGATCATGCTCAGATAGCTCTCCTTCGAACCAAAAATCGAGCACAAGGCGTCTATCAAGACTTCCGCATCGAGCTGCCGCACAAGGTACTGGGCAAACAGCGACTCGGCCTCCGCATCGCCGCTGTTCGGAATAGACGACTGCTGGTAGGTTCGCGAATTGAGAATCAATCGGAAGATGTGCCGCAGGTCGTACCCGCCCTTTACCATCTCGTCTTCCAGGCAGGCCAATAATGCGGGGTTCGAGGGGGGATTGTCCGGCCGGATGTCGTCGGGTTCATGGATGATGCCGCGCCCCATAAGCCACGCCCACGCGCGATTCACGATGTTGCGCGCGAAATAGGGATTCCCTGGCGCAAGCAGCCAGTCCGCGAACACCCGGCGCGGGTCCTGGCCCGGCTCAATACGAACGGTTTTCCCGCCGGGAAAAACCGCTTCGAGGGGCTCCATCGCCGACGGATCGAGCATGACGATCTCTTCTTTCCACTCGGCTGTTGGCTTGTATGCGAGCCGCGAGAAGAACGCCGCCATGTCCGCCCGTTTCTGCTCGGGCCACGTGTCCAGGCGCACGCCCATGAATGTCAGCCCGACGGCATCGGCGATGTTTGAGGGGTCTCGTCCTTGTATCGCCCGGTAGAAATTCACCGGAGCTACGCGGAAATTGCTGCCGCTCGAAGTCAGGAGCTGGCGCGCAAACTCGTCATACGGCATATTGGCGCGGATAGCCTCATAAATCCATTTGTGATAGGCCTGCACGGCGTTCGGCCACAGATTAATGGGGAACTCTGCTTTGACCCGCAACAGGTCGCACCATTTCATCGACCAGTAAGCGGCGAATTCCTCGCGTTCAAACAGTGCGTCGATTAGCGCCGTCCGCTTGCCGGGGGTCTTGTCGTCCAGGAAGTCGCGGACTTCCTGGGGCTGTGGCAACGTGCCGATCACATCGAGATAGACCCGCCTGACAAAAACCTCGTCCGAACAGAGCGGCGCGGGTTCTATGGTTCGCTTGGCCAGCTCGGCCAGGACGCATTCGTCGATGGGATTCCCCGGCACGACCGTGCCGTCCGCTCTGAAGGGGTCTCGTCCTTGAAGCTCCCCGGCCCCGGCGCTCAGGACCGCCCCCAGAATCGCTAGCGCCAACATGGTTTTCTTCATCGCATTCCCCGGCATGTCTTCTTGGGATATGTTGAGCCGCTCTCGTGGAATGACTGCACCACCCGCGCAATCGTATTCGAACACTTCCCTCAGTACAACACCTTTTTGCCCGGAAAGTTCCTCTTGTCTCGGGTCCGGCTCCGGAGTTGCCCCGGGTGTTTGTGAAACGGAGACTTTGTCGCCGAGAGGCGCGCCAGCCGCCGAGACTCGCCTTGTTGAGCGGCGCGGCATGCTTGCCACATAATTGTCGTGTTTGAAAGAACTTAACTGAGGACAGCGTCCGCACAGGATTTCGAGATTCGTTCGCTGTCTCGGCAAGGAGGGCCCATGGGACGCGTTATCCTCGGCGGGAGCGGCTTGTGCGTTTCGCCGGTCGCATTTGGCACCTGGCAGCTCAGCCCGCGTTTCTGGGGCGACCAGTCCAAGGGGGACGCAATAGCCGCGATGAAATGCGCCTGCGACCTGGGAATCAACTTTTTCGATACGGCGGACGCCTACGGCGACGGGTACGCAGAGACGGTGCTCGGGGAAGCACTTAAGGAATTGCCCCGCAAGGAATTGGTGATTTGCACAAAATGGTTCAATCATTTCAATCTGGATGCTTCCCGCTACCCCGATCTTTCACCTCAATACCTGCGCGAGCGTTGTGAGGCCTCGCTCAAACGGCTGGGCCTGAAAACCATTGATCTTTGCCTCCTGCACATGTTTGATCCGCTTACGCCGCTTCAGGACGTAGCCGAGACGCTCGAAGACTTGCGCCGTCAGGGCAAGATCCGTGCCTTTGGAGTGAGCAACCACACTGTCGAACAGCTTCGCGCGCAACGAACGTATGCGGCGTATTCAGTCATCCAGCCATCCTACAGCCTCATCGACCCCGCTATCGAAAGCGACCTCCTCCCCTACTGCCAAGCGGAAAGCGTAGGGGTGATGGTCTATTCGCCAATGCATAAGGGTCTCCTGACGGGAAAATACAAGGGCGACGAAACCTTCACCGATTTTCGCGCCAATCATCCGGATTTCCAGGGGGACCGCTTCCGCCATCTTTGCCAATGTGTTCAGAATCTGCGCCCGATAGCCGATGGGTATGGACTGAGCATCTACCAACTCGTGCTGGCCGCCACCTTGATGCATCCCGGCGTTCACGTTGCCATCTGCGGTATCAAGAGGCCGGACCAGATTCGTGAAGCAGCGGGCGCAATCGGACGCACCATCTCGCGGGAAGACTATTTTGCTGTCCGCAAAATCCTCAATCCTCCGACCAAGGTCGCCGATGCGAGCGGCGTGCGGAAATGACGATGCCGAACTTCAAAACCTTTCATACCAGGGGTCTACTAACGCCATGAGTGACATTCGAGAGGTCGATATTGCCCGAGGCGAACCTGATTTTCACACACCCGACCACATTAAACTGGCGGCGCATCGGGCGATTGACCAGAATTTCACCAAATACACTCCGCAGCCCGGCATCCGGGAGTTGCGCGAAGCCATTGCCGCCAAGTTCGAAGCGGAGAATGGTTTCCATGCCGAGCCGGACGATATTGTGGTGTCGTGCGGCGGCAAGCACAGCGTGGCGCAAGCCATTCGCTGTGTTCTCGGCTCCGGGGACGAGGCCTTGCTCGTGACCCCGCACTGGTCCATGTACCCCGGGCAGGTGAAACTCGCCGGGGGACGCCCCGTTCTGGTCAAAGCATCTGAGGAGCGCGGATTCGTGCCAGCCATCGCTGCTATTCGCGAAGGCATTACCGGCAGAACCAGGCTGATCATTCTGAACTCCCCCGCAAACCCGACAGGAGCCGTCTATCCGCGCGCATTACTCGAGCAGGTGGCCGAACTGGCCCTCGAGAAGAACCTGTACGTTCTGTCGGACGAAGTCTACGAACATATCGTGTTCGACGGCGCAGAACACGTCTCTATCGCGTCACTCGACAAAGAGATCGCCCAGAGAACCATCACGGTAAACAGCGTTTCGAAGACCCATGCCATGACGGGCTGGCGGATTGGGTATGCTGCGTTTCCGAAAGGGCTGGCCGCGCGAGCGACCGATATCCAGCTTCATTCGACGTCCGCTCCGTGTGCCGTTTCGCAGCGGGCGGCGTTAGCGGCGCTCACGGGCGATTCATCTCATATCGCCATGATGCTTGCGGCCTATGTTCAACGACGTGCCCTTGTGCTCGAGCGGATTGGAAGACTCCCCGGCCTGAGCATGAATCCTCCCCTCGGCACGTTTTACGCTTTCGTAAACATCCGGGGGCTTATTGGCGGAGACATCCGCGGCCGGCGGCTCGACAACGCCGACGCGTTCACGGCCCTTCTCCAGAAAGAGGCCAGGGTCCGCGTATTGTCAGGAACGCCTTTTGGCGCAGACAGCCATGTCCGGCTATCCTTTGCGGTATCCTACGCTGACCTTGAGGAGGGACTCCGGAGAACGGCCTCCCTGCTCGAAGAAGGAGTTTGAACC
Source organism: Candidatus Hydrogenedentota bacterium (assembly GCA_035416745.1). Classification (NCBI taxonomy): domain Bacteria; kingdom Pseudomonadati; phylum Candidatus Hydrogenedentota; species Candidatus Hydrogenedentota bacterium. The sequence goes on from DAOLNV010000014.1 coordinate 42,091, forward strand.
TATGCGCATTACCGGGATCAAGAGTTTCTTGCTGTCGAAACCGCGCGACCTGCACATCATCAAGATCGAGACGGATGAGGGCATCTACGGCCTGGGCGAAGCAGGATGTTCTACACGGGAACACGCCCAGGACGGCATTATCAAGCATTTCCGCGAGTTTCTCGTGGGCATGGACCCGTTTCAGATCGAGCACATCTGGCAGGTCTGTTACCGCAGCGCCTACTACGAGGGCGGCCGCATCATCACAGGCACGCTCGCCGCAATCGATATGGCCCTCTACGACATCGTAGGCAAGAAGCTGGGCGTCCCGGTGTACCAGCTTCTGGGCGGAGCCTGCCGCGACAAAGTGTACGGTTTCATCACCCTCGGCAGCCTTAACGAGCCCGATTGCGACGACCGGGTCTCGGCCGCCGTCGCCGAAGGGTGGCCGGCAATCCGTTTCTCTCCCGCCGACGACATCACGCCCCGCGCATTGAGGGTCGACATTTCCCAGGAGGACGCCACAAACGTTTTCGACGTGCGCAGGTCCATCGCCGCAACGGCACGGCGTTTCTCCGAGGTGTGGCAGAGGACCGACAAGCGGGTCGCTCTTGGCATTGACTACCATCACCGGCTCAGCGTGGCGGAGGCCGCCCAATTCTGCCAGCTGGTCCCGCGCGGCAGCATGACCTTCCTCGAGGAACCGATCCGGTGTGAGAATCCGGACGCGTACGCCCAGTTGCGCTCGATGACCGACGTCCCCTTTGCCATTGGCGAAGAGTGGCCCAGCAAATGGGCGGCCGTTCCGTATATCGAGCGCGGGTTAGTCAACTTTGCCCGCGTGGATGTCTCGTGTATCGGCGGACTCACGGAGGCGAAGAAAGTCTCCGGCTGGTGCGAGGCGCACTACATCGACATGATGCCGCACAATCCCATCGGTCCGGTCTGTACGGCCGCGACCATTCACTATGCGGCGAGCATCAACAACTTCACGTGGGTCGAGGTCGTTCCGACCTTCAACCAGGGGGCCACCGACGTGTTTCCCGAAATGCTCGCACGAACGGGCCCGTTCTACCCCCTTCCGGCAAAGCCCGGCCTCGGCGTCGAATTCGACGAAGATGCCGCTCTTAAATACCCCTTGAAGATCTACGAACACCCACATTTGAAGCGCCCGGACGGGAGTTACACAAACTGGTGAGAAAGGAGGAACGCATGACCCTTGGGCGGCTGGCAGCACCGTTTGTTCTCATGGGCGCCCTCCTATGCAGCCCGCAGGGGGAATGCGCGGTCACCTGCGAGTCTTTCGGCAACGACCCGGGGTGGGAGGCCGTTAACAACATCCCGCCTGAAGACGCCTGCCAGGAGAAGACGCAGGATTTCCGGTACCGCGATACCTCCCGCGCGGGAGGAAAACCGGGCGAGATCGGCGGCTGGCTCTACCGCTCCCTTACCCCCAGTTATTACGCGGCGCCGATTGAGAAAAAGACTCTTGAAGACACCCTGAAAGCCTCGGGGCGATTCGCCGTGACTCAGTCACAGGCAGGAAGCGGCGTCTTGATAGGCTGGTTCAACAGCGCCTCGCGCGGCTGGCGTACGCCCAATTCCCTGGCGGTGCGCATCGACGGGGAAGACGGCAAGTTCCGCGTCTTTTTCGAGTACGGCACGCGGAACTGGCAAACCGGCGACGGCACGACGTTCGAGGGCCGGTACCAGACGACAACCACTCCAATGCATCCGGCCGACGGGACGCCTCACCAGTGGTCTTTCGAATACCATCCTGACGGGGCGGGGGGCCAGGGCGAAATGACGTTTACCCTCGATGGCACTGTCTTTCGGGCGGCTCTTGCTGAGGGTCATAAAGAGGACGGCGCGCTTTTTGACCGGTTTGGCGTGTTCAACCAGCAGATCTCTGGAAACGGAATGGAAATATACTTCGACGACCTCTCGATAGACTGCGGGAAACTGCCGTTTGACCAGGAGCCGGGTTGGGAAGGCCTGAACAACGAGGTCACTTTCCTGGATTGCGCCGTTCGGCCCTACCACGATTTCGGATACCGCAGGTCCGCCCGGGCCGGGGGCGAGCCGGGGGAGATCGGCGGCATCGTTTGGCGCATCGAGAGCATGCTGCCTCAGAATTCACTGATTTTCGGCACACCTGTATCGCCGCTCACTTTTGATGACAAGGTGAAGGCTTCCGGCAAGGTCGCGATGACGCTGGGTTCCGCGGACAGCGGCCTCCTGATCGGCTGGTACAACAGTCATACGCCCATCGGCGCTCCGCCCATGAATTTCCTGGGCATCTTCATTGAAGGGCCCAGCCGGATTGGGCATTACTTCCGGCCTGCGCTGGGCACATCCGACAACGGCGCCCAGGTTGGGGGCAGCGGTCCGGTCATACGCGCCGATGGCGCATCTCATGCTTGGACATTCGAGTACGACCCGGCCGCCAACGATGGTAAAGGGCGCGCCACCGCGACCCTCGACGGGGCGTCGGCTGTCCTCGACGTGTCGGAAGCGGCCCGGAAAGGAAACGCCGCGTTCGACCGGTTTGGCGTGTTGAGCTGGCTCCGGGGCGGGCATTGCGCTGAACTTTTCTTCGACGACCTCGCCTTCACGTCAGGGACCGAGTCTCAGCGTTAACCGGCCGGAGAGGGCCGTCATTCGACTAGGTCGCGGCGGACAATGGCAAACCAGTTCCATTCTCTCGCCGACTCGGTGACCGCCGGCGAGAAGAAGCTTGCCGCGTATCCTGTGAGCAGGGTCGCGGCGAGTCCCATCGACGAGGGCCAGATGAAGCTCAGTACGGCGCCTCCCTCGGACACAGCCCTCGGGAACAGCCGAAGCAGGAACGGCAGCGATTCGTTGAGCAATGCGGGCGAACTCCAGAAGATACCATAGAGCGAGGCAAGAGTTCCGGCTATCCCGCCTATGAACACTCCCCGCTCGTTGGCCCTGCGCGTAAACATCCCGAGCAGGAAGATCCCGAGGATAGGTCCCGTGAAACCGTTGACCAACTTGTTCGCGATCTCGAAGATGGAACCGAGCCGCGAGACGTTGCAGGCCAGCACTACCCCGGCTGCGCCGATGGCGCAGGTGACGATCCGCGAGACCCGCACCTGTTGTCGTTGCGCCGCCTCCGGCAACTCCCCCGCGTTTTCCATCCGCTGACCGAGATACAGGCGGTTGTAGAAGTCCGACATCGCGACGGTGCTCAGCGAGTTGATCGCCGAGTCGATACTCGAGAGCGAGGCTGCAAGAATCGCCGCGATCACCAGCCCTGTGAATCCTATCGGGAATACCTGGCCCATGAAATAGGGGAAGAGCTGGTCGGGTTTTTCGCGGATTCCGGGTGGAGGCCAACCCGCGCCTTTGAAATAGGTGAACAGGGCCAACCCGATGAAACACAAGGCGGTCATCCAGACAGCGTCGCCCAGCGCGGTGAGGATAAACCCTTGACGGGCCTCCTGTATCGACTTGGACGTCTGGAATCGTTGTATCATCACCTGGTCACTGGTGTAGTTGGTCAGGCGGCTCACCAGACAGGCAACCAGGTAACCGGCAACGGGCAAAGGAACGAACAGGTAATCTTTCATGTGCCCGAGGAATCCGCGCGTGTGCAGGGCCTCGGCGGCGGGGTGCGTATCTGTGCCGACGTTTCCCAGATTCGCCAGAATGGCCGCCGCCCCGCCTTCCACGCGCCACAGAATGATGCCAAACGTGATGGCCAGCCCCGCGAACATGATGCAGAACTGGGCCACGTCGTTCCATATGACCGCGCGAATGCCTCCAAGCATCGTGTATAGCGTAACAACCGCCCCGAGGACCACGATCATCAGCGTCAGGCGCTCCTCCTGACCCGATGCGGCCGATATGGCGAGGCAGGGGGTGTACAGCGCCGTGCCCATCCATCCCAGCCGCCATAGCATGAAAATCCCCGCGGTCAATGCCCGCACCGCCGGTCCAAAACGGTACTCGAGATACCCGTACACGGAATAGCACCGCATTCGCCGGAACATGGGCAAGGTGACGAAAAACACGTAGGGGTATAGAAACAGCCAAGACAGGTTGACGATGAGACACACCGCGCCGAATTTGAGCATGGCCGCCGGCTGCATGATGTAGTCCATGCCGCTGTTCAGCGCCGCCATCAAAGACAGCCCGATCGGAACCCAGCCCATGGATTGCCCGGCAAGGAAGTAATCACTGAGATTGCGCTGCCGCCGCGAATGCACCACGCCCACGACAATCAGCGAAGCCAGGTAGGCCAGCAATATGGTGAGGTCAAGCCAGTGCAGGTGAATTGCCTGGTTCACTGTGTCGACTCCCTCTTTCATGCACAGATTACGCTCTCACCATCTCGGTTTTGCCCCCTCCCCGCCCGCAAGCATACTCAAGAAACGCCCCTGCCACAACACCGCCGGACAGGAGCGATGCCGGCGAGTAGTCAACCCGCCCCGAAACCCGATCATTTACTCAAAACCGTTGCTTCTATAGACTGATGATTCATTGCTGTTCGGGATATTGCCGGCTTTGGGGCGCGTTCGCGCGTCCGCCGGAAGAGGAAGAAGAGGGGATGCGCCGATGAACGAGACCCGCGCAAGCAAGACACTGGCCAAGGTCGAACGCATGAACAAGGCCTTGCGCCACGAAGAACCCGACCGCGTGCCCGTGGGCGAGTTCTTCTGGGGGAGCTTTCTCAAACGCTGGCGCCGGGAACTGGGTTTACCGGATGATACGGACCCCTACCAGTATTACGACCTCGACTGGATCGTCACGACGCCGAATATGGACCCTCACATCAAGCCATTCGAAACGTTGCGGGAAACCAACGAAGAAGTGGTTGTGCGCACGGGCTTCGGCGGCGTCGTGCGCAAACGGTTCGACCTTCCCATGCCGGAGGCCGTTTCCTGGGAGACGGACACCATTGAAAAGCTCGAGGCTTTCGAATTCGACCCGCCGGATGATCCCCGGCGCTTTTTCGAGGGCGGAGACAACCAGATTGCGGGCGTCGGAGACGGGTTCGCACGCAACAGCCCTCCGTGGCTCGACACCGTAAAGTCGCTTCGGAAAGACTATGCCCTTTACGGGAGCATGATCGAGACCTCCGAGTGCCTGACGCGCATGATCGGGCAAATGAATACGCTCATGTGGGTGGGCGAGTATCCGGAACGCCTGGGCCAACAGATTCTCCGGATAGGCGATTTCTACTACCAGTGCTGCAAAGCGGAGATCGAAGCCGCCGAAGGCCTGCTCGACGGCATGGTGATCTGGGGCGACGTGGCCTATTCCGCCAACATGTTTTTCGCTCCGGAGTATTGGCGCACGTACTTTCGGCCCGGCGTCGAAAAAATGATTGCCCTCTGCCACCGGCATTCCCTGCCCGTCATTTACCACGGCTGCGGCAACGTGAAGGCCATACTGCCGGACTTCATCGAGATGAAGCTCGATGCCTACAATCCTCTCGAGGCCAAGGCGGGGCTTGACGTGGTCGCTCTTCGCCGGCAATACGGCCACTCGATTGCGTTCTGCGGCAACGGCAACATCCAGGTTTGGGAGGCGGGCCAGGAAGAAGCACTCCGCCGGGAAGTTTTGCGTAAGCTGAACGCCGCCAAGGGCGGCGGCTTCATATTTCAATCCGACCATTCGGTCAGCAGCGGGGTCTCGGGCCATACCTACGATTTTATCGTCAACCTGGTCAGGGAATTCGGCCAATATCCGCTCGAACTGGGCGAGTATGACGAGCAAATGTGAGGAGGCGATAGCATGAAGCGTTACGGTTCGGTCATCGGAGTGCATCCCGACAAGATCGAGGAATACAAGAAGCTGCACGCGGCGGTCTGGCCCGGCGTACTCAAAACGATCAGGGACTGCAACCTGCGCAATTACTCGATATACCTGCGCCAGCTTCCCGACGGCGCCTGGTACCTCTTCAGCTACATGGAATACGGCGGAGACGATTTCGAGGCCGACATGGCCCGTATGGCCGCCGACCCTCTTACGCAGGAGTGGTGGGCGGTGTGCATGCCGTGCCAGATTCCTCTTGCCAACCGCGCCAAGGGCGAATGGTGGGCGGAAATGCAAGAGGTGTTCCACTGCGAATAGCGGCCGGACGATTCCGGGAGGTTCACGGGGAAAATGCTTGCAGGGGGCATTCCGCGGCCACGCCGGCACTCTGACGGGTGTTGTTGAACAAAACGGTGTATGTTGACGGGCGGCTGCGATGAATGCCGGGAACCTTGCGGGCACTATCCGGTGAGAGAAGACTATCGCGCCGTTTGTCTGGTCCCCCGCATGGTCTCCATCATGGTTCGGTCCCGTGGTCAAGGCGATGAGGTAGCGCTGGAAAAGGCCGTTGAATGAACGAAGCTTCGACATCCCGGGCGGGAAGTGCGCATGGGCCGGCGCCGGCCAGAGTCACTTTGCGCGTTCTGTTGGGGGACTTCCGGCCATCCTGGAAAGCCCTTCTCCTGGCAAACGGACTCGCCAAACTCGTGGCGTCTTGTGTGCTGGCGCCGCTCGCGGGCCTTCTTCCGTACGCGTTCCTTCGCCTCACGGGGGCCACGGTTGTCACGGACCAGGACATCTTGTTCTTCTTTCTGCGGCCCATCGGTTTGGCGGCCCTGATCGCGATTGGCGCGGCCGCCCTTGCGCTGCTGGTCGCGCAAAGCGCCGTGCTTCTCACCATCGCGTTCGCCGCATGTACAGGCAAACGTGTGGGCGTGGTGTTCGCGCTGAAACACACCGTTTCTCACGCCTGGGGAATCCTGGGGTTATCGTCCCGGATTGTGGCCAGAGCGCTCTTGATAGCCGCGCCGTTTCTGGCATTTTCCGCCGCCGTGTATTTCGTTCTGTTGGGGCGGTTCGATATCAACTATTACCTGCGCGAGAAACCGCCCGTGCTCTGGCTCGCCGCGGGGCTCGTCTCTATCGCCGTGCTCTGGCTGGCATACCTTCTCATCCGCAGGATTGCCGGGTGGGTATTCGCGTTTCCGATTCTGCTGTTCGAGAAACTCCCGCCCAGGGACTCCTTGCGGGCCGCTATCGAACGCACGAAAACGCATGAACGGGCGTTGCTTCTCCACCTTGGCGCCTGGGCGGGGTCAGCGCTGGCGCTTTCGGCCCTCGCAAACGCCTCCTTGGGCTGGTTGAGTGCCTTCGTCTTTGTCAAAACGGAAGCGTCTCTGTCAGCCATCGTATTGCTGCTGTGGCTGTTCCTGGCCGTCTGGGCGGTAGTGAACGTGGCCGTGACGTTCGTGAACGGGGCAATGTTCGCCCTGCTGACCGCCCGCCTCTACCAGCAGCGGCTGACCGGGCCGTCCGGCGAGCCGGAAATGCGGGGCGAGCTTCAATCCGTCGACACGCAGGGGCTCGCACACACCCGCGCCCGGGGAATAGCCTTCGGCGCGGGCGCCGCGATCCTTGCCGCGGGATTCCTTACGGGCGCCGGCCTGCTGAAAACGGTCCGGTTTGATGAACGGACAACCGTGACGGCCCATCGTGGTGCGGCGGGGGCCGCGCCAGAGAACACCCTCGCCGCAATCGCAAAAGCCATCGATGCGGGCGCCCGCTGGGTAGAGATAGACGTACAGGAGAATGCTGACGGCGAGGTCGTTGTCGTTCACGACAGCGACCTGAAGAAAATCGCGGGAATCGATCTGAAGATCAGCAATGCAACCTCAAGACAACTGCGCCAGATCGACATCGGAAGCTGGTTTGGTTCCGAATTCCGCGACGAGCGGGTTCCCACACTGGCCCAGGTCCTCGATGCCTGCAAGGGCAAGGCGGGCGTGATCATCGAACTCAAATACTATGGCCAGAGCCGCCGCCTCGAGGAGCGCGTAGTAGAGATCGTCGAGTCTCACGGCATGGCTCACGATGTTCGCGTCATGTCCCTGGAGTACGAAGGCGTTCAAAAGCTCCGTGCGCTGCGCCCGGACTGGAAGATTGGCTTGCTGATTACGGCCGCCATGGGCGATCTCGAGTCGCTGGACATCGACTTCCTGGCGGTAAACACGGGTCTGGCGTCGCTCTCGTTCGTTCAGAACGCGCAGGAACACGGCAGGGAGGTCTTTGTTTGGACCGTCAACGACCCCATCCTGATGGCCACCATGGCCGCGCGCGGAGCGGACAGCCTTATCACCGACGAGCCCGCGCTCGCAATGAAGGTCTTGCACGAAATCGAGCAGCTCGATTCCGCGGAACGGATTCTGCTGCATATCGCAGGGGAATTGGGACTGCTCAAGGGGCGGCACGTCTCCCGCGCCCGCGCGGAGGGCGTATAGGCGGCATAAGCCATCCGGGACGGCGTCCGCTCGTTTACGGGGAGCCGCCCCGGCCTTGAATCGGGTCCCCGCTTAACGGCAGACGAACTGATACGACCCGGAACCTGCCGCGAACACTCTCCAGTCGCCGTCCGGCTGTCCCGCGGAGATGCCGGCCTGCCCATGCACGTACTGGCCATTCTCCCAGACCGTTTTGCCGCTCTCCGTGATAACGGGATTGGTCTTGCCGAGCGTGGGGACGGCAATCATGGCGCGGCAATTGGGAGGAACCGTCACCTCCAGGGTCAATTCGTCGCCGTTCCTGCGCCAGTTCGAGATGTACCGGCCGTATTGCGTGTCGAAAGTGGTTTTCACGTGCGCGAGGTCGCCGACAACGTAGGGTCTGACGCTGGCCACTTGGAAACCGGGCGCCGCCGGGGCCGGCCGGATACCCCCGAGATACCCGTAGAACCACGTCATCAAATCGCCCACCAGCATCACATGGTTGCCCGAGTTCATGGCAGGATCCGCCGTGTCGCCGTTCCACAGCTCCCAGATGGTCGTAGCCCCCTTTTCGATCATGTAGCCCCAGCTCGGATAGGTCTTCCGCGTGGACAGCGTATACGCAAGATCGGGGCGGCCGTTGTCGGTCAGCGTTCGCATCAACCATTGCCCGCCCACGAGCCCGGTGCCGATGTGGCTGTTCGTCTTCTGCTCGATGTTCTGGACCAGATTCGCGAACACTCCCGCGCGATGGCCTTCGGGCACCAGTCCGAACGCGAGCGTCAACACCGAAGACGTCTGGGTGCCGTTATCGTAAAGGTTCGTGTCCTTATTGAAGTACTTCTCGTTAAACGCCTTCTCCAGCCGCGCAGCCAATGCGTCGAACCGCACGGCGTCATCTTCCTTCCCCAGCATACGCGCGTACCGCGCCATCAGTTTCAGGTCGTGGTAGAAGAAGCTCGTTCCCAGGAGCGTGCCGCTCGTTTTCCGCGACGGGTCTTGCGAATGGATGAGCTCCGGGGACTCCGGTGGCACGCACCAGTCGCCATAATTGTCGCGCGGCATGAGGTCGTTCTCGAGATAGCCGGTCATGTGGTCTATCCAGCGGGTCATGGCGTCGTAGTGCTGCTCGATCGGCCGCGCATCCCCGTACTGGTCAAACAACATGCCCGGGGCAATGATGAAGGTGCTCGGCCACGTGACGTTGTCGTTGTACAGCGGCCAATACGGCGGGGAAACATCCGAGATGCTCCCGGACTCGTCCTGGCTGTCGTCGATGTCCTGCATCCACTTCGTGTAAAGCGGCGCGATGTTGTGCACGTAGCTTTCGCCGCGGCATTCTTCGGAACGGTCGCCAAGCCAGGCCTGCCGCTCATCGCGTTGCGGACAGTCGGTCGGGAAACTCCGGTAATTGCCGCGAATGCCCCAAACGATATTCTCGTGCAACTGGTTCAGGAGCGTGTTCGAGGTTTCGAACCAGCCTACGCGCTCGAGATCGTCGTGCACGACGCAGCCTTCGAGCGCGTCGAGACCGGGCGTGCCGGGGAATCCAGTGACCTCGACAAAGCGGAATCCGTGGTAGGTGAACCGGGGTTCATAGACCTCGACGCCTTCTCCCTTGAGAATGTAGGTATCCACGCATTTGGCGCCCCGAAGGTTTGCCATGTACAGCGCGCCGTCTTCCTTGAGGGTCTCGGCGTGCCTCAGGCGCACGGTGGTCCCGCGCGGACCCTGCACCTTCAGGCGGCACCAGCCCACCATGTTCTGTCCCATGTCGTATATGAAGACGCCGGGCGCGAGTTCGTTCACGCTGATAGGCGAACGCGTCTCGACCACCCGTATGGGCGGGGTCATCTGCGCCGAGAGCGCACCCTCCGGTCCCGCCACGGCTTCGACGGGCCGCCAGCTGCTGTCGTCATATCCCGGCTTCGACCACCCGCCCAGCTCCATTTGCGCATCATAGACCTCGCCGTCGTATTCGTTGTTCTCGCGAATGGGCCCCTGCGTGGTGAGCTTCCAGGCCTCATCCGAGTCGATGTCGGTCACGGAGCCGTCCGCGTGCTCGATGCGCAGGTTCAGCATGAGTTTCGGATAGCCGTAGGTTTGCGTGTTGGTGGGCGACTTTCTGCGCGGCGCGAAATACCGGCCGTTGCCCAGGATCACCCCCACCGCGTTATCGCCCTGGTTCAGGGCATCCGTTACGTCGTAGGTCAGATAGAACGCCCGCTTGGGATACTGCGTAAGGCCGGGAACCAGGACGTCGTTGCCCACCTTCCTGCCGTTCAGTTCCAACTCGAAGAGTCCCAGGCCGCAGATGCGCGCCGTGGCCCTTTCGACCGGCTTCTCGAGACGGAACGCGCGCCGCAGATACCGTGCGCTCAAACGCTGTGAATCGTCGCTCGAAACTTGGCCCCACGGCTGCATGCCGTAATCGCCCAGCTCCTGCGCGCGCTCCCACGCCGAAACATCCAGCCCCGGGTAATACCAATCCGCTTCAGAGTCCGCCGTAACCCGCCAGGTCTTGTCCGTAGCGGCTGCCAGTGTTTCACCGCCTTCAAACTCGACAACCAGTGCGCCAATGAGGCCGGCAGGATTTGCCGCGTCCCCTTCATTCACGGCTTCGACAGCCAGTACGTTCGTGCCCGGTTTGAGCGATTTCGTGATGTCTACGGGCGGCGCCGCTGCAAAACTGTTTCCGGATGCCACCCTCTTTTCGTTGATCATCAGGACAAACCGGTTGTCTGCCGTGAAACAGGCCGTCGCCTTGGCTATCGTCTTTCCGTCGGGCAGGTCTACGAGCTTGCGAAAATACCGCGCCGCCGCGGGAGCGCTCTGGGCCGGCGCGCCCTCCGGGAACCAGATCCATTTAGCCGCGGACAGCGGGGTCTCCGGACCGCTCTCGTCGCCGTCAAGCCCGATCCACTTGCCGGTCCAATCCCCGGCCTTCAACAGGCCCATTGTCCACATGCCGGCGGGACTCCAGCCCGATGCCGTGTCCGTTCCGTCCCACACACGCACTTTCCAGTAGCAGCGCTGCCTCGAATCGAGCGCCTTGCCGGCGTACGGCACCCGCACAGACTGGTTGGTCTCGACCTTTCCCGAATCCCAGAGGTTTCCCGTATCGGTGTCCAGAGCCGCTTTCGAATCCGACACCAGAATCTGGTAGGCGGTCTGCGACACATCCCGGTCCTGTGACTCGATGCGCCAGCTCAGCCGGGGGTCAGGACAGTCAACGCCAAGAGGATCGGCGAGATATTCGCAACGCAGAGCTGTTACCGTAATGCCGCTGCCGGCCGCACTGGCCGTCATGGATGCCATCGCCATCACGAACAACGTAGTCGTGCAGCCCATGGAAGTTCTCCTCGGTTGTGTTCCAATGGTTACCAGTCGTTTCCGCAACCCGAAGCCGCCCCGGCCGAATGACCCGCGTCCGGGTGGCCAGGAACGTCATGACGACGCGTGCGGGCCGGTCACTGCAGCCCGCCGAGCACCTTCTGAGCGTTGTCGCGGATACCCGTGTCTTCACACTTCGCCAGCACCTCGTTGAGCGCTTCGATGGCGAGGGCTTTGTGTTGGGCGTTTTCCTTCTTGACCTGGCCCGCAATCCCAATGATGGCCAGCGCCGCTTCGTTGCGCACGTCGGGCTGGTCAAGATACGGCTTCAGCGTGCTCAGAGCATTTGGGTTCTGCAAGGCGCCCCACGCGCCAAGGACCAGCTTGACCTCTTCCGGACGCCGTGCGAGTTCCAGACCTTTCGAAAGCATTTCCAGCTGCCGGCCGCCCTGGGCATTTTCCCGGGCAAGCCGCACGTAGCCACGCAGCCCAAGCACATAAGCCGTTAGATCCTCGCTCCCGGCCAACGTCTCGAGATGCGGCGCGGCATCGAGCGCGGGCCAGTTCGACAGCATCCGCACCGCCTCCGACGCTATCTCGGGATTAGCATCCTTCATCGCCGCGAGCACCGCCTCGAGAGCCTGCGGGCTTCCGATCTCCGCCGCGCTGCGAAGCAGCACCAAACGCACCGTGTCGTTGGCCGCCCCGCGCATGCTCTCGAGCACGACGGGCAGAACTTCATCGCCCTTTCGCGCCGCGATAGCGTTCAGGGCGCTTTCAGCGCTGCCTCTTTCGGACTCATCCTGCGCCTTCGAGATGACGCCGATCACCGCAGAGGCCTCGGCGGGGCCGCCCAGGAGGGCCAGCGCGTCGAGGGCTGCCGTGCGCACGCCCGCATCGCCGTTTTCCACGGCCGCAATCGCTGATGGAATCGCCTGCGGCGCCCGCCGGCTCGCGAGCAACGCCAGAACCTCTGCGTGAACCGCGGGACCTGCCCCGGCAAGGCTCGACGCGAGGGCCCCGTCAACCTCGTCTCCCCGCATGGACACCAACGCGGTCGACGCGGTCTCGAGAACAGCCCCGTCCTCCGAAGACAGAAGCGCGACCAGCGTGGCAACATCTTCGGCGCGGCTGCCCAACGCGCCCAGCGCCTTGACGGCAGCCACTTTTACCTGCGCATCTCCGCTCTTTACCGACTCGATAACAACTTTCCTAGCCGCGGGGTCGCCCCGGTCCGCGAGACCCCGCAACAAGGCGATCTGGCCTCCGGAAGGCAGCGCGGGCAGCGCCTTGGCGTAGAAAGCCGTTATGTCGCTGCCTTCCGTCTCCGCGACGATTTGGGCCGCGAGGTCGCGAAACAGGGGGTCGTCGCCTTTGAGCGCTCCGATAAGGAGCTGAGGCGCCTTCGCGGGTTGCGCGCAGGCGAGACCGCGAAACGCTCCCATGCGAACCTCGACAGGCGCATCCGCCGCGAGGAGCTGTTCATACACCGGCGCCGCCTGATCGCCTTTGCCCTCATCGGCATAACGCTGAGCAGCAGCAAGCAGAGCCTCATTGACCGCCGCCCGGGTCGCATCGGGCGCGTCTGCGCGATATGCCAGCAGCGCTTTGGTTGCCTCAGAGGTCGCGATCCGCCCCAGAGCGCCCGCGGCCGTCCGGGCTATGTCCGGGCTGGCGTCCTGTAACAAGGGAATCAGCAGCGGCACGGCCTGGGCGTCGCGTCGCGCTCCGATCGAAATGATGATTCCCGCTTTGGGCGTTCCGGCGGCCGCGGCAAGCGCTTCCCGCAATACCGTATCCACCTCGGGATACGGCATTGCTTCGAGCGCGAACCGGGCCATATGCGACAAGGTCTCATCGGGCAGCAGCGCCGCCAAGGCGGGTATTGCCGCCTGCGTTCCGATCTCGCGCAAGCGGCGGCAGGCATCCTGTTTCTGTAACCAATCGGCATCGCTTTGGACAACTGCGATGAGTTCGGCCTCGGTCGGCGGCGCCGGAGGAGCAGCCTCCCCGGCAGCCTCGCCGGCACAGGCCACGAACGAGATCAACGCCCCAGCTACGAAAAGCGCGGCGAAAAAGCTCCAAATTGCTGTAGTCTTGTTCATGATTCAAAGCCTCTTTTCTGACGAAACGTAATCTCCAACAACGCAGCGGCAACGCCCTTTTACAGGTACCACGGCTCCCGGTACGCGCGCGACCGCAGCCGGTTCGCTTCTTCGTCGCCGATGAATTCCTCTTTGACGGGGTCCCATTTCACGGGACGGCCCAGGCGCTTGCAGATATTCGCCACGTGGCACGCGGAAATCGACCGGTGCGCAACCTCTGCGTTCGATACGGTGTTCTGGCGCGTTTTCACGCAGTCCAGGAAGGCCCGCACATGATTGTCCGAAGGATAGCCGCCTTGGAACTGCCGTTCCGCAAGAAGCGAGGCCGGATGGACCTCGATCTCGCCGGAATCGCCGGTCTCGACCCATCCCTCTTCTCCCTCGAACCGGACGGGGCACGAACCAAACCGAAGCCCTGTGCGAATAACCAGTTTCACCCCGTTGGCATACTTGCCCACCCACCAGTCGCCTTCGCGCGCAAACTCGACGGGCCCGGTATCGTCCGCGTCATTGGCCCACTGGCATAAATCCACGGTATGGCTCCCCCACTCCGTGATCGACCCGCCGCTGAAGTCCGTATGGGCGCTCCAGAATCCCCGCGTGGGGTATTTGGCATTGTACGGGCGCCACGGCGCGGGCCCCAGCCACCGGTTCCAGTCGAACTCCTCGCGCGGAGGCTCCGGCTCCGTCGGCAGAACCGTCTCGTAAAGCTGCTGGAACCCGGTCGATTCTTCCGCCTGCATCTCCTTGAGCCGCCCCAACTTGCCGCTTTGGACCAGGTCCACCGCGAACCGGAAATTGCCCAGGCTGCGCCGCTGCGTGCCGCATTGGAATACGCGGCCCAGCCGCCGCATCGTGTCCGCAACCGCGCGCGATTCCGTAATGGCGACGCTCAGCGGCTTCTCGCAATACATGTCCTTTCCCGCCCGGGCAGCCATGATCGACGCTCCCGAGTGCCAGTTGTCTCCCGTTGCGATAAGCACCGCGTCGATATCGGGGCGGTCCAGCAGCTCGAGCATGTCAGTGTACGAGACACAATCCTGGTTGCCATAGTGCTTGTTCACTTGCTGCACGCCAGCCTCGCGCTTTTCCCGGAACACATCGCACACAGCCACCACCTGGGTATCGGGTTGGGCCATGAACGCGGTCATGACGCTGGTCCCGCGCCCTCCCAGGCCAATCACGCCAACCGTGATGCGCTCGCTCACCGCCGCGCGGCCCTCGGCGCCCAGTGCCGTACCCGGAACAAGGAACGGCGCAGCGATAACCCCGCCCATCCCGGCGGCAGCTCGTTTCAAGAACGCGCGCCGGACCAGCTGGCGACTTTTCTTCGGTCGATTCATGCTTCTCTCTCCTCAAATTGACAGGGCCTTGATTGCTCGTATGTTATCGCGCCGCCACCCGGCTCGCACACGCAAACACGGACCATTCCTGACCGGTGGAGCGGCCCTATGGGAACGGCAGGCGATTCCGCGAAACAGACAGTTCGGTAACGAGCATACCCCCTGACAACGCCAGTATCAAGATTGCCATCGTCATCAGG
>DAOLNV010000014.1:57414-83803 GCA_035416745.1 Candidatus Hydrogenedentota bacterium
GGGCGGCGGCGCCATCACGAGCTGGTACTGGCAGTTCGGAGACGGCGGGACCAGCACGCTTCAGAGTCCCTCGCACACGTATACGAGCCCGGGAAGCCGTAACGTTATGTTGCGGGTGACCGTGGGCGGGACCAACTACTCGCTCACCAAACAGCGCTTCATCAACGTAGCCAATCCCGCCTCGCTTGCCAGCGGGGACATCAACCTGAGCGCGGCGGCAGTGGTCGTGAACCCGGGAATTCCACCCAAAGCGGAGGCGAAGGCATCCGTGATTCTGGTCGAGGAGGTTCAGAAGCGGACTGGATTGGCGTGGACCACGACCGCTCAAATGCCCGCGACGGGGACGGTTATTGCGGTTACGTCCGTTCGGGGCGGAGCCGGAGGGGACGCCGAGGGGTATACGCTTTTCGCAGAGGACGCGGGAACGCGGAAGGTCGTCTGGGTGCTTGGCGACGGGCCGCGGGGGGCGCTGTTCGGCGCTGGGGCGCTGTTGCGTGCCCTGGAATGGCGCACGGCCAGCGCGATTCTCCCGGGGCCGCCCAACGTGACCACCGCGCCAGCCTACCCGTTGCGCGGGCACCAGCTCGGCTACCGGAATACGTCGAACACCTACGACGCGTGGGACAAGGCGGCCTATGAACAATACATCCGCGACCTTGTCATTTTCGGAACCAATGCAATCGAGGGGATTTTCTCGCAAGACATCAGCCCGCATTTCACGTCCACAGTGACGCAGATGCACATCGATGTGAGCGATATTTGCGCGGATTACGACGTGGATTATTGTCTCTGGGCGCCGGTGGAGAGCGTGCTTCCGGGCAGCGCGGCGGCCGAATTGGCGGCGCACGAGGCGCTGTACCAGCAATTGACGCGGCTCGACGCGGTCTTCGTGCCCGGCGGCGACCCGGGCAACAACGACCCGCTGGACGTCATGGCTTTCCTCGAGGATTTGGGCGCCTTGTTGCGGACCTATTTCCCCGGCGCGGAGCTGTGGGTCTCGAACCAGGGCTTCGAGGACGTGGAGAACGACGCGTTTTTCAACTTCCTCCAGACGCAGGAGCCCGAATACCTGACGGGGGTCGTTTACGGTCCATGGACCAAGCTCAGCATGGCGGAGGAACGAAGCCGCACGCCGCTGCGGTATCCGATTCGCCAATACCCCGACATCACGCATAACGTGCGGTGCCAGTTCCCGCAAAAAGACATGGACCGCTCGTTCGCCCATGTTCTGGGCCGTGAAGCGATCGACCCGAAGCCCGAGGCCAGCGTGATCGAGCACGACGTCCACGCCGCAAGTTCCATAGGGTTTGTCGGTTATTCCGACGGCATTCACGACGACGTAAACAAGTGCGTGTGGAGCATGCGGGCATGGGGGCCGGCGGTTTCCGCGGAGACCATCGTATTGGACTACACGCGGTACTTCTTCGGCCCGGACGCGGCCCCGGCCGCCCGGGACGGCATTTTTGCGCTCGAAGACAACTGGGAACACCCGGCCAAGACGAACACGGGGATCGACGACACGTACAACGCCTGGACGGCCCTCGAGACGGCCTACCCGCCGCTTGCCGCGAACTGGCGGTGGAATCTCTGTCTTGTGCGAGCGTATTGCGACATGTATGTGCGGCAGCGGGTCCTCGACGAGGCGGCCCTCGAACAACAGGCCTACGCATACCTCGCCCAGGCCGGAACCATCGGTTCGGCGGCGGCCATGGCCAACGCATCTACTGAACTGGATAAGGCCCCCGTGATGACCGGCGCCCAGACAGCCCGCCGGGCGCGCATCTTCGGCCTTTGCGATGATTTGTGGAACGCCATCGGGTTCCAGCCCAGCGTCAACCCGCCCTATCTTGCCAAGAACCTCGAGCGCGGATGCATCCTGGACACCATCGACCACCCGGTCAACGACCGCGCCTTTCTCGAACTCGTGTTCAGCCAGGCCGCGGCGCTTCCCGGGGAGGCGGCCCGCGTGGCCTTGCTTGAGAGCATCATCCATTGGGAAGACCCCGGCCTGGGCGGTTATTACGACGACCTGGGCGACGTGGAGCGCCAGCCCCATCTCGTGCAGCAGCTGCCGTGGGAACAGGATCCCGGACGCGTGGACTCGACGGGACAGGAGTTCACGTGGCACAACATGGAGTACAACACGTTCGAGAAGGGCGGCGGCCGGTTGTCCTGGCAGGACCAGGCTTACACGCTTTACGGCGAACCCCTGACGATGCGGTACACCGGCCTGGATCCCGCCACCGGATACCGCGTGAAGGGCACTTATGCAGGCCGGTTTAAGCCGACCATGACCTGCACGGCCGACGGCGCGTACCCGATCCACGGCCCCGTTGGATATGCGGTGTATCCGCCCTACGAGTTCGCGCTCCCTCACGAGGCCACCCGCGACGGCGTGTTGACCCTCCAGTGGGACCTTGTCAGCGGCCGGGGGTGCCAGTTGGCCGAGGTCTGGCTCGTTGTCTGGGACACCGACGGCGACGGCATCCCTGACGCTACTGACACGGACGACGACAGCGACGGCATCCTCGACGTCAGCGACCCCTTCCCACAGGATACCGACAACGACGGCATCAACAACTTCGACGACCTGGATAACGACGGGGACGGCGTCCCTGATGAAATGGAGGGTTGGGAAGACTCAGACGGTGACGGCATCCCGGACTCCCTGGACCCCGACAGTCCGGATGTGGCTGCGTCCCGGTCGTTCTGGTACTACAAGTACGCCTCGCCCGGAATCGAAGACATCACCGTCCGGCTGGAGAACAGGGGGGCCGGCGACATAAGCGCGCTGGCGGTGGTGGAAGAGCTTCCGGAGGGGTGGACGTTCGATTCGCTTGTGAGCTTCGACCCGCCGGGGTGCGGTCCCGCCACGACGCCGGTTTCGGGCGCAACCGGCGCGCTCACGTTCACTTGGCTGTGCATACCGCAGTTTCCATACACGTTTACGTATCGGGTGACTGTGCCGGAGGGCCACACGGGCGACATGCCCTTCTCGGGCACCGTGCTTTACTCGCGAGGCGCTGGCTCCGGGAAAACGGCGCCGGTGGGCTGCCTGGCTTCGGTGGCAGAACGCATTCATCACTCGCTGGACTACAATCCCGGGGACTGCCTTATCAGCGTTTCGGAGATCTTGCGGCTGATCCAGTTCTACAACCTGGGCGGATACCATTGCGAGACGGGTACCGAGGACGGCTATGCCCCGGGATTGCCGGAAGAAGAGGACGTGTGGTGCGTGCCGCACGACAGCGATTACGTGCCCCAGGACTGGCAGATCAGCGTGTCGGAGATTCTGCGCGTGATTCAGTTTTATAACCTCGGCGGTTACCACGTCGAGGAGGGCACCGAAGACGGATATGCGCCAGGGCCCGCGGCGGCGGGGAGCACGACCAAGAATTGAGCGCCAGGGATGTGCTTGTGGCAACCCGGCAAGCAGCCCCTCAATACCGAAAATGATGTCGAGGCGTGAGCGCACTGCCCGATGCGCGCCCTCGGTGTAAGTCAATGCCCAGGCAATAAGGGCTGGCCTGTATTGCTGGACCGCCGCCAAGCGGAGGGCCTGAACCAAATCGCCAGGCCCCGGCATTGAATCTGGCATGGGGCTGATAGCGTAAGTCGTGTGGTCGGCGTCTCGTCGTTGGGCTCGGAACAGGGGGGGCGGACACGCCTGTTTTTCATTTCGCGCGCGCAGTTCAAGTTTTTCCGCGTCTTTCGGGCGGATTCTGACTCCCTGCCATCGGAGCATCAAACAACCGCCAGGGGCGCGGAACGGCACAAGCTTGACGAAGCCCTCAGAGCCTGCTAGCCTGCAGGGTATCCTGCTTGAAACGCCCCGGCCGGGGCGACCCTTTGGGCGGCCGGTGTAGATGCGCTGCGTTTCATGGCATACTAGGACCTGAGGCGAAAGATGGCTGCGGCCGGGCCGCTCGGGCCCGGCGCCTGATGCATCGCGAATCTGGTATTGAGACATTAGTTAGAAAGGATGGGGGTCATTATGAAAAGAATCTCGATTGGCACCTGGGCATATTCAATAGGGCCCTACGCGAACAATCCCATACCCTGGGAAGAAATCCTGATGAAACTCAGCGAACTGGGATTCGACGGGGTCGAACTCGGCGGTTTCGGAATCCATCCGAACCCAAACAATCACCCCACCAAGAAAGACCGGGACAGGTGCAAACAGCAAGTGGCCGATGCAGGGCTCGAGTTCTCCGCCCTGGCCGCCGACCTCTGGTCTCAACACCTGCTCGATACGGATGACGCGTCGCCTTACGTCGCCGAGTTCCGCAAGAACCTCGATTTCTGTGTTGATCTGGGCATTCCGGGCATCCGCGTGGACGCGGTCCAACCGCCAACCATCTTCGAGAAGGTCGATCCCGATACCGCCCGCAAACGCGCTGTGACTGCCTGGAAACAGTGCGCCCGGGAAGCCGCGGATAAAGGCGTCTACCTCACGTGGGAATTTGAACCGGGGTTTGCGTTCAACAAGCCGTCCGACATCATCCGCATTGTGGACGAAGTGAACGACGACAACTTCGGCGTTCAGTTCGACACGTGCCACGCCCACATGGTTGCGGCCGTTGGCGCTCGGCAACCTGGCAAGAAGGAGACCTTGCCGGGCGGCGCGGTCGAGCTTGCCCGGAAACTGCGCGGCAAGATCAACCACATCCATCTGATCGACTCGGACGGTACCCTGCACGGCGACGAAACCAGCACCCACGCGCCGTTCGGCGAGGGAGTGCTTGATTTCGCCACCTTGCTGACCGAACTTAATACGGCAGGCGTTCCGCACAACTGGTGGACCATCGACCTCTGCTTCTGGCCGGACGCGTGGGCGGTCACCGAGAAATGCAAGAACGCAGTCGACGAGCTCAACCGCAAATACGGGTGATAGGCGCGCCTTCGGCTGATCGACGAGAAAGAACTAAGAGGGACACATACGCGCGGACATCCCAGCGGTAACACATACGGTTGGTTGTAACGAAACAAAGTGGAGAAAAGCCATGCGAAAGAAGCTAAACATCGGGCTTATCGGTTACGGGTTTATGGGCCGGACCCATTCGAACGCGTACAACAAGGTCAACAAGTTCTTCGACCTCAAGTATGAGCCGGTGCTCAAAGCCGTGTCGGGGCTGGAGAGCCCCAAGCTGACCTCCTTTGCCGAGAACTGGGGATGGCAGAGCACGGAGCCGGATTGGCGCAAGTTGGTCGAACGGAAGGACATCGACCTCATCGACATCGCGAGTCCAAACAACATGCACCACGATATGGCCATCGCGGCGGCCAAGGCCGGCAAGATGATCATTTGCGAGAAGCCCTTGGCCATGAACGCTGCGGAAGCGCTTGAGATGACCGAGGCCGTCGAGAAGGCCGGCGTGAACAACATGGTCTCGTTCAACTATCGCCGCGTCCCCGCCATCACGCTTGCCAAGCAACTTATCGACGAAGGGAGAGTCGGCCGCGTGTTCCACTACCGCGCCAAGTATCTCCAGGACTGGACCATCAGCGCCGACCTCCCGCAGGGGGGCGACACGCTATGGCGTCTTGATGCCGCCGTGGCCGGCAGCGGCGTTACCGGAGACCTCCTGGCTCACTCGATCGATACCGCCATCTGGTTGAACGGCAGCTTCGACAAGGTCTGCGCGATGACCGAAACCTTCATCAAACAGCGCAAACTCCAGGACGACCCCAGCAAGGTGCAGCCGGTCAAGATCGACGACGCCTGCGCTTTCCTCGCCCGTTTCAAGAACGGCTCATTGGCAACCTTCGAGTCCACCCGGTACGCCCGGGGCCGCAAGAACCAGAATACCTTCGAGATCAACGGCGAGAAAGGGTCGATTTACTTCGATCTTGAAGACGCCCATCAACTCCAGTATTTCGACCACGGTGACGCGGCGCACGTCAATGGCTGGCGCACGATTCTCATCACCGATTCCCACCACCCCTACATGAAACACTGGTGGGTTGGCGGATGCGTGATCGGATACGAACACACGTTTGTTCACGAAATGGCCGATTTCTTCATTGGCCTCGAGACCGGCGTGCCGGCACGGCCGACCTTCCGCGACGCCCTGGAAACCCAGCGCGTGTGCGATGCCGTATTGCATTCGGCCAGCACGAATTCCTGGCAGTCGGTGAGCGCCTAACAAACCGGAAAGGGAAGCACTATGAGCGTAAAAGCACTTGCTGAACGGGCCTTGGAGCAAGGCAAAGGCATTCTTCGTCTCACGCCCACCTGGGTGCCGCGCGTGTTCTGCGTGCCGGGCCGCCGCATCAAGCTTCACCCGGACGACTACTATGCGCTGGGAGGCAACCGGGGCGGCATCGACGAGCGCTGGTTTTCTTCGACGACCCCCGCCGACAACGGCCCTCTCACAAGCCCCAACGAAGGGCTGAGTTTCGTGGTATTCGAGGATGGCGTCAACGAAGAACAGTTCCTGCTGCGTGATGCGACAGACGAGCTCAAAGGCGCCTTGATCGGCGACCGTATCTGGAAAGAATACGGGCGCTGGCCCATGTACTCGAAATTCTTCGACAACAAGGGCGCCCTCCCGCACCACATCCATCACGACGAAGAGCATGCCGCGAAGGTCGGACAGCTCGGCAAACCGGAAGCCTATTTCTTCCCCACCCAATTGAATAACCACGGCGGGGACTTCCCCTACACGTTCTTTGGTCTGCAGCCCGGCGTCACCAAAGACCAGGTGCGGCAGGCCCTGATGGATTTCATCAACGGCGACAACAAGCTCACCAATCTGTCCGCCGCCTACCGTCTCGAACCGGGCACGGGCTGGGATGTTCCCCCCGGAGTGCTCCACGCCCCGGGCAGCCTCTGCACCTACGAGCCCCAGAAGGCGTCCGATGTATTCGCCATGTACCAATCGCTGACCGGCGACCAGATCGTTTCCGAGGAGCTTCTCTGGAAAGACACGCCTGGCGATAAGAAAGGCGATTTCGACTATCTCGTCGAGGTGATCGACTGGGACCTGAACGTGGACCCCAATTTCGCGCAGAAACACTTCATGCGCCCGAAACCCGTGCGCCCGGTCAAGAAGATGGAGGCCGAGGGGTATCAGGACAATTGGATCTGCTACAAATCCACCGCGTTCAGCGCCAAGGAACTCACCGTTTTTCCCGGCAAATCGGTGGTCATCAAGGATGCGGCGGCCTACGGGCTCATCGTCCTCCAAGGCCACGGAACCATGGGTGTTTGGGACATCGAATCGCCGGCGCTCATCCGCTACGGCCAACTGACCCACGACGAGTTTTTCGTGTCGGAAGCGGCCGCAAAGGAAGGCGTCGCCATCTCCAACCCGAGCAAGTCCGACCCCTTGGTCATGCTGAAACATTTCGGACCCAACAACCCGGACCTCGTCGTCGAGGAGTAGTAGACTGCCGTGTATCGAGAGGCGCCGTGCCCGCCATGGAGCGCGGCGCTTCTTGTTTCTGTCTTGCCCGCCGGACATGCCCCGTGGGAACGCATTGGCGCCGCCGGTGTGGTTCGTTACAAGCACTGGCCCACGGCATGTGCTAAGATTGATTGCGTAACCATGGAACTTCCTGGGGGCGCCTGAAATGCTGGCTATCTTGTCCGTTCTCGTCCTGGCTGCTCCGTCGGAGGACACCGCCGCGGTGAAGATGTCGCTCTCACCGGATGCCAGCGCGATCACCTTCATGAGTTGGGATACGGAGGGAGGCGATCGCCTTCAACGAAACCTGCTTCGCTCAGACGCGCCCTTCCGGGCGGAAATCCGTGTAGACGAATCATGGCAGGAAGCGCCCGCCGCCGTTCGCCTCCAATATGCCGAAACAAACGGCGGATTCGATCTCACAGTCACGCCCTCGCCCGCAAGTCCGCCTGAATCCAGCGCTCTGCGGTTGTTGTTGTCCTTCGATCCCGGCGTGACCCCCACAACCATCCTGCCGAACGAATTCGGCGAAGGCGGCGCTCTCCTCTTCCCGGTCATCGTCTCGGCGCCCGACTTCGGACAGATGCTCGTGCGGCCTGTGGGCATCGACAACGCGGCATCCTATCTGACCGGCAGCCGCGAGAAGAAGACCCTCGAGTGGACCATCGAGATTCCGTGGCGTCCGGAGAACGGTTCGGCGGCGTTCGAATTTCGCGCCGTGCGTCTGCCGAAACCCTCCGGGCTCCAGGACGGCGCCCGCTGGGACATTGCCCGCCGCGGTTGGTTCAATGCGTTCAACCTGACAAGCCGGTGGGGCGACCAGACCGCCCGTTTCAGCGCCCCTGCCGGAATCCTGGGGAACAACGTTCTGAGCGATCCGGCCAGCCTGTCGGTTTGGATGTACGCCGACATGATCCTTTTTGTTCCCGAACTGCCGGGAGGGCTTCGCACCGGCCCTTACCTCCGCCGAACCCTCGACCACTGGCTCGATAACCGGATGCAGCCCAACGGCAACGTCATAGCGTATTGGGACTACGACGCATTCCTCGATTCCCTCCCCTCGCTCCTCATCAGCGCATGGGACTACGTAGAGGCCACGCACGATGCGGGCTGGCTCGAGCGCCGAATCGACAAACTCGAACAGATCGCCGGATATGCCGCCAGCCGCGATGTCGACAATGACGGCCTCATCGAAGCCATCCCCACGGGAAATCGCGGCAGCCTGGTCCAGCCCAACCGTAGCAGTTGCTGGTTCGACGCGATCAATTTCGGATGGAAGGACGCTTACTCGAACGCGCTTATGTACCGCGCATTCTGTTGTCTCGCCGATCTCAACGCCAGGCTGAACCGCGAGGACCGCCGTGAATTCTGGTTGGCCCGGGCGCTCCGTCTGAAGCAAGCCTATGCGCCCGCGCTGCTCAATCCCGAGACCGGCTGGCTCGCCATGTGGAGAAGCCAGGACGGCGAACTGCACGATTACGCTTCGCCGATTGTAAACGGCTACGCCATCGAATACGGCCTCGTCGACGCCGCCCAGGGCCGCTCCATACTCGAAAAGCTTCACGCGAAGATGAAGACCGCCGGGTTCTCGAACATCGCTTTTGGCGTTCCCTGCGTTTTGGATCCCATACCTCCCGGCGACTATCTACAGCCCGCCATCGGGGCCGCGCAGGAACCCGACGGGCGCGATACCTGGCAGGAATACATGAACGGGGGCATCACCGCGGGGCAGGTCTATCACTTCCTTGCGGCGCACTATGTCGTGGGCATGTCAGAAGAAGCCGACGGTATCCTGGACGCCATGCTGAAGACGCAGCACGCCGGCGGCTTTCAGAATGGAGTCCAGGATGCCTACCCGAAAGGCGTGGACTGGCGCAGATGGAACGGCGACCCCTGCGGATACGAAGGATACCTCGCCGACAACGCTCGTTTCCTTCTCGCCGTGCTGACCAGGCACGCGGATTTCCGGGAACGCATGTACCGCCCCCTCCACGCTGCTGCACGGCAACCGGCGAAGACAGACCAGGACTGACAACGCGGCGGTTATTTCCCGGACAGACGTTGCGTCACATGCACACTGAGCAGATAGGCCACTACCAGCGCGAGATAAAGCTGCCCTACTGTTGTTTGAAGAATCACCAGCGTCTCGGCGGCGGTGCTCAACGGCACGATGTCGCCATAGCCCTCTGTAGCCTGGGTTACGAAACTGAAATAGAGGAATTTCGAGGCCGCCGTCTCGTAGTACGTTTCCATGGGAACGCTTCCGTACTCGAGCGGCAGCTGAAACGATTGCGGCAGCGCGATTTCGAGAAGCGTGTAGAACTGTGCCCATGCAAATCCGAGGATCATATAAAAGTTTATTGCCCCGACCATATCGTCCGTCATTACATGTTCCGTGCGAAGCAACGATGCCAGCAACTGCGCGCCGCAGAAGAAAAGAAAGAAGGCCGAAAGAACAGCCCGTGACACGGCAAGCCATCCGTGGAGGGGCACCGTCTGCATGCCCGGCACAAACACGCTAAAAACTATCCAAACCGCGGCCAAACCCGTAAGAAACCCCAGAATCACCCGGGGAATGAGCCGCTTGGGACCGGCGATCCATACCGATGCCACCATGGCCACGGTGAACAGCCGCGCAATGGCCATCACGTGGAAAAAGGGCCGCACAAGAATCAGCAGGATGAAGACCCCCGTGAGATAGAGATACCGCCACTGGGGCTTCTTGTGCCCTGGACGGCCCTTATGCCATGCCTGCGGCATCGGCCGTTATGTTTCCGCAGTCCGCGGCGAGATGCGGAAGATGATCGCGTACAAAACCGGCACCACGACGAGTGTCAGAATCGACGCAAATGTAAGACCAAACACGATCGTCACCGCCATCGAGATAAAAAACGCGTCGGTGAAGAGCGGAAGCATCCCCATTACGGTTGTCAACGCCGCCATGCTTACGGGCCGCACCCGGCTGACCGCGGAATCCAGGATCGCTTCATATTTCTGCTTACCCTGCCCGATCTCGACGTTGATCTCGTCAACCAGAATCACCGCGTTCTTGATCAGCATCCCCGAAAGGCTCAGCGTGCCCAGCATTGCCATGAAACCGAACGGTTGATGCGTGAGCAGCAACCCTGCCGTCACACCGATGATGGCCATAGGAACGCACAACCAGATTACCAACGGCTGCCGTATCGAATTGAACAACACGATCACCACCGCGATCATGACGATCAATGGAACCGGAATATTCGCAGCAATGCTTGCCTGCGCTTTCGCCGAATCCTCGTATTCGCCTCCCCACTCCAGGGCGTATCCCGGGGGCAGCGGAATCGCCTCGACCTTGGGCATCAACCGTTCCAGCAAGGTGCTTGCCAGACCTTCTTTAGGGTCGCACCACACCTCGATGGTGCGCGCGCGGTCTCGCCGCATCACCATCGTATCCTCCCACTGCGTCAGGAACTCAGAGACCACCTGCCTCATGGGAAGGCTTGCCCGGGATATAGGGCTGTACACTTGAGCGTCGTAGAGACTCGCCGCGCCACCCGCGCGCTCGCTCTCGGGCGCACGCGCCACAATCGGCAGCAGATCGTCTCCCTCGCGGTAAACGCCCACTTGCACCCCTTCGTACGCTTGTTTCAACGCCTGTGCCACATCCGGACGGCTTATTCCCGCGCGCTGCGCCTGTACCTCGGCAAGCACCGCCACCACTGACTTGACGCGCTCCCGCCAGTCAAGATAGAAGCTGGTCGCGACGGGTTCGGCCGCATAGATCTCCAGCGTCTCGCCGGCCAGGCGGCGCAGCACGTCGGGGTCGGGTCCGCTGAAACGCGCGCGGATCTTCCCCTTCGACCCCGGGCCCAGCTCGAATTTCAGCACCGCCGTGTTTGCCTCGGGGAATTCCGTCAGCAGAGCCTTCTCCAGCGACTCTTTCTTCTCATCGATTATCCGGTAATCCGGTACGTCCACGAAGAGCACCGCATAACTGGGATCCGTCTGTTGGGGTCCGTATGTCAGCATGAAGCGCAGCCCCCCGGAACCCACCATGGAAGTCACATGCGTGAATGACTCATCCTTCAGAATGAAATCTTCGACCTTGTCAACAAGGGCAACCGTCTCCTCGATGTGCGTGCCTCGAGGCAGATATACCTCCACCATGAACTGCGGCCGCGTCGAAGCCGGGAAAAAGCTGCTTTCCACGAAGCGGAACCCAAAGCCCGCCAGGACAAGCAGCACAACAAGGGCCCCCACCGCTACCCACCGAAAACGCAGCGCGACCGCCAGAAATCGCCGGTACGTGCGAAAGAAGAAGCCGCCGTAGGGGTCCACTGTCTCGCTCGTATCGGTCTTCTTGGCGCCCTTCAGGAATAACGTGCAAAACAGCGGCGTTGCCGTCACCGCCGTCACCCAGCTCAGCATCAACGACGAAAACAACACCTGAAACAGCGACCCGCAGTATTCGCCCGTGCTGTCCGGCGACAAACCGATAGGCGCAAACGCCGTCACCGCGACAACCGTCGCTCCCAGCAGCGGATACATGGTCTGGCTGACGATCTCCGAGGCGGCGGCTATGCGGTCCATTCCGACTTCGATGCGCACCTGCATGCCTTCGGTTATCACGATCGCATTGTCCACCAGCATGCCGAGGGCGATGATCAGCGCGCCCAGGGAGATGCGTTCGAGCGCAACACCCCACACGTACAAGACCAGGATCGTCGCGGCTATTGTCAGAATGAGCACGGCGCCAATGATCAGTCCGCTCCGAAGCCCCATAGTGATCAGAAGGACGACCACGACGATGATCACCGCTTCCATGAGATTGACAACGAAGCCCTTGACCGCGATCGTCACGTCGCGCGACTGGAGATTGATCACGCCCATTTCCATGCCCAACGGGATCTCGGGTTCCAATTCCTTCAATCGGGCCGTCACGGCGTCTCCCATGGTGACCACGTTCCCTCCCCGAACCATGGAGATCCCGATGCCTATGGCGGGCTTCCCGTCGTAGCGCAGTAGCGGCTTCTGCGGGTCAACGTAGCCCCGGCGCACCTCCGCAACGTCGCCAAGGTAGACCAGCCGTCCGCCCACTGAACCGATCAGCAGGTTCTTCATGTCCTCGACGGAGCGTATAACACCGGTAGGCCGGATATGCACGTATTCCACGCCGGTGCGAACGCTCCCCGCATCCGCTACCAGATTCTTGTCCGATAAGGCGCCATAGATCTGTGACTGTGTCACGCCGAGCGATGCCATCCGCTCCTTCGACATTTCGACGTACACGGTCTCGTCCTGCACGCCGAAGAGCGCCACTTTGGCGACTCCGCCGACCAGCAACAGCTCGCGCTGCAGGAAGTCGGCGGTATCGTACAACTCGGCGAACGTATGTCCGTCTCCGTACAATGCGAAATAGATTCCGTACACGTCGCCATAATCGTCATTCACGAGCGACGGACCCGCCTTCGGAGGAAGCAGGAGCTGGGCATCGTGCACTTTCCGGCGCAGTTCGTCCCAGACCTGCGGCAATTCATTCTTGTCGTAGGTATTCTTAATGGTGACGGTCACGATCGAGAGCCCCGGCTCGGAGCGCGAGGTGACCTCGTCCACCTGGCCCATCTGCTGAGCCGCCCGTTCGATCACGTCGCTGACTTCCTCCTCGACCTCGTAGGCCGTTGCGCCGGGATACGGCGTCAGCACCAGCGCATCCTTGATGGTGAACTCGGGGTCCTCCAAACGGCCGATCTTCACATACGCGTACAGCCCGCCGGCCATCATCAGGAAACACATGAGATAGGTGATCACCCGTTTTCGGATAGAGTATTCCGCGATGTTCATTGGGCGTCTCCCCCGCCGGTCATCTCCCGCACCTCCATCCCTTCACGCAGGTAATGGACCCCCGTCGCGGCAATGGTCTCGCCCGCCGAAAGCCCCTGTGTCACCTCCACCCTCGCCCCCCTGATACTTCCAACTTCTACCTCCCGCTTGTTCACGCGCTTGGCGGCTGGGTCAATCACCCAAACGGCCGCTTGGCCTTCGGGCGTCTGGAAAACCGCCTCCGAAGGCACGGTGAGAACGCCCGCCTCGCTGGATTCGCCGCGCGGAACCACCTGTACCGACGCCGTCATGCCGGGTGCGATGACTACGTTGTCGGGCGGGTCTACGCTCAGCCGCAACTCGTACGTTTGCGTATCCCGATCCGCCTGCGTCTGAAATTCCTTCAACGCCACGGGAAACTGTTGGCCGGGGTAGTTATCAAAGACTACCCGCACATTGCTCAAGTCCACCACGTCTTCCGCGCGTTTCGGCGACTTTGGCAAATCGTGTTCCGGGATCTGAATCACGACGTCTACGGTCTCTTTGTTCTGAAGCTTTACGACCGGCTGCCCCGCCGGAACGGTCTGGTGATTGTCAACGAAACGCTTCGCGACGAGACCCGTGAACGGCGCGAGCAATTTCGTGTCGGAAAGTGCGTCCTCAGCTTCCTTCTTCTGCGACTGCATACGGCGAATGTTAGCCTCGGTCGCTTCTATGTCTTCGGGGCGGGCGCCCGACCGGCCTTTCTCCAGTTCCGCCTGGGCTTGTTGCAGGGCGGCTTTGGCCTGATCCCGATTCGTGCGCGCTGTATCGTATGTGCGCTGGGCTACTGCGTTCTCCGCCAGCAACCGCTCCGCGCGATTGAAGTCCGCTTCCGCCTGGGTAACAAGCGACTGGGCCGACGCCACGGCCGCTTCCATCTCACGAAGGTCCTCCGGCCTGGCCCCCGCCCGCATGGCTTTCAACTCCGCCTCGGCGCTCTCGAGGGAACTCGTGGTCTGGGCCAGCCTGTTCTCATAGTCTCTCGGGTCGATCTGCGCCAGCGTCGCTCCCTTTTCAACGCGGTTGCCCTCTGTGGCGTTCAATTCCACAAGCGGTCCGCTGACTCGAAACGCCAAGTCCACTTCTTGGGAGGCTTCCACGATGCCGGGGTAGGTACGCAGTTCCCGCCCCGTAGAAGCCCCGACCTGAAAGAAGCGCACCGGACGCACCGGCGGTGTTTCGTCCACCACGGCCTTCTCACAACCCCAGACGCAGAGCGCAACCAACACCGGACACCACGCCAGGACACACGAAGGTTCATCAAAGAAACGCCTTGCCTTCTTCATGCCGGTACCCCTCTTTTACTCGGGTGCATTTCCCTCGGATGCTCTCTTTCCGCCGCAGGTCCCGAGAATGTTCCACACCGCAGATCATTCTTCTCGCTGGAGAAACCTCACGAACCACGCCCCGCGTTCCACATCCAGCCCCTCCGAACCATCGCAGAGACCGCCCCTTTGCTTCGTCCGCACCCGCCTCCAGATTCTTCCCCCATAAAAACACGAACCCTGGAGCTGCCGGAGAACCTCATCCCACGTCAATATGCAGGTAGTCGGCCCTGATAGACCACTTCCTACTTTATACCCCACAACTGTAACCGTCAATAGCCGAAATAGAACGAATAGGTCCTGCCTCTAACGACGCAGCTGGGGCATTTCGACCAGTTCGGCGTCGAGGCCCTCCACCTCGACGTCCACGGCCGTATCGCCTGCCCGCAAATGGTAGCTCTCGCGTCCCTCGGATGGGTTCCACAGCAGAACGGCCCCGGCACTGGGATACCAGGCGCATACCGCGGGTTTGTCGTCCTCGACCCACGGACCCGTGTACCCTTCCTGCACAACCTGGCGTTTGAGCGCGAACAGCGCCGGCAGCTCCTCTCCCACGGCCTGCGTGGCTTCGGGCATCTTCGCGAGCGCGCGCCGCGTCACGAGCGCGCCCTTGCCAGGCTTAAGGCTCGATTCCTCCAATGCACGGGCGTCGAAATCGGACAGGAACGTACGTCCGTCGTCAGGAAGGGTCTCGACCGTCTCGAAGGGCATGCCCGAGGCAAGAAACAGGCTGTAGGGCTGGTCGTCGCCGACGTACCGCTGCGCCTCGCCCCAGTAATGCTTGAACGGTCCTTTGGGGGCATGTCCCGCGAGCCTGGCATGCAGCCGGGCATGTTTCGTCATGGCGGGTCCGATGGTAGCCCAGTGCTCGATGGGGAACGGGGTCATGCCGGACATGAACATCGTATGACGCACGTCGGCAATGGTCGAGGTGGCCAGTTTCGCGGCCAGGTTGCGCGCAGATAACTGGTCTGCGGGGAAAGCCGTCGTCTCGCTCCAGGCCGACTCCGGGCGGGCGTACCGCCGGTGAAACAACACACTGAACAACTCGTCGGTTTTCCCTTTGAGGGGATTGAACGAGGCGTCGTTGAACATGAGTTCGCCAACCCGAAACGGAGCGTCGCGGTAGTCCGTCAGACGAATGCCCGCTTTTTCGGCCCCAAGATACATGATCATGTTGCCGAGGCGCGTATTGGGGGCGGCAGCCTGTTGCGCGCGAAAACACGCCGTCAATTGGTCACAGGTGAACTCGACCCAGGCCCGCAACACCCGCGACAGGCGCCGCGCAAGCGCATCTTCGCGCAGTTCATCCCACGCGGATTCCGCAAACCCCGTCGCTTGAAGGAATTGGGCGCGGTGTTCGCCGCAGAAACACCCGCCAATGATCCCGGGTCCCACAGCCAGCCGGAAATCGTCGTCCAGAAACAGAATGTCCGGTTCGAGGGCCGCGAGCGCCTGGACCGCCGCGACGTTCTCGGCCGTGCCCGGGTCATGTAATGAGGTGCCGCTGTGCTTTCCCCCGTCGAACCGTTCGGCCATCTTCCAGCGCGCGGGAGGAGTCAACGGGGTTTGACCGGAGGCGTCGCCCAGCGCGTCGCCCGGGTGCCCGAGGGGAACATTAATCGGATGCCAACGCAGGCCCAGCGATTCCACCTGGGCTCGTCCTTTTTGCAGGCCCTCAACCGTGTCGTACCAATATCCGTAGAAAAATGCCGCCTGCCACACATCGGTCACCCCCGCGTCGCGCACCACCGTCAGCAGCTCCGGATTCTCCTCGCAAGCGCGCCGGGAAAGACACACATGATACTCGCGCAACCGGCCTTCTGACCCGTTTGCGCCCCGGTTGCTCATTGCACAACACATTACCGCACTGGCCTTTATGAAATCCCGGCGATTCAGTCTCATATCACGCACTCCTTGTTGTCATCCCGATTCTACCCCCCCCGGGACGCCCACTCAACAGGTATAATCTGTTCAGCTGGCGTCATGCACGTGCAGGACCGGCTTTTCTGAATGATTCTGAATGTTTTTCGTCCTTATTCGATGAGAAAGTTTGTGGGTACTGACCTTCGAATTGGACAGGAGCAACGGCAATGAGCAATGAGCGAAGACATTCCCTTAGATGCTCGCAAGTCTTTATCTTGGGCGCGTTTATGCTCATATTGGCGGTGCCGGATGCCGCCGGTGCGCCAAGAAGTTCCGCTCAAGGCGGAGGCAACAACGAGCGGAAAACGCAATGTGAATACCTGCGGCCGGACACGCAACATTTCAGCCCCGGTGCCGCGGAGGGGGTGCAGTTCCGGCGCAATGTCCCGACGTTCCAACACGAGGTCTCGCGTGCGGTCCCGAGACCTTCTCCCAACGGCCCTGGCGCCCCTGGCAGAGACTGCAGCCCGCGGCACATCCCTCACCGCCCCTGTTACCGTCCGTACAGGAGCTACTGGTACTACTACTACCCCGCCCGCAGCTATTGGGTACCGGGCCATTATGAATGGGTCTACAAGGAAGTGTGGATACCTGGATACTGGGAAAACCGCCATATCCCAGCCGTCTACCGGAGAGAAGTCTACAACGGGCGCGAGATCGTCGTGCTCGTCGCAGACGAGCGTTGGGAACGTGTCTGGGTCGAGGGCCGCTACGAGACCCATCGGGAACAAGTCTGGATAAGCGGTTACTGGGCCCCGTACTGAGTTTCGCAGCCCGGCGGAGCGGGTCATCGGCGTTTTCTGGGTCCGCGCCGGCGCTGGTGCGGGCGTTTGCGTTTTGACTTATTGCGCCGAGCCTCCTGTTCCTGCGGCTCCGGCCCCTCGTAGGCCTCCGTGCGCACTCTTACGGCACGGGCCTTCTTGTCTTCCACCGAATTAAGACTGCCGCAACGCGGACATTTGGAGAGGCGCTCGGCGCTTTCGTCCAGGTAGCTGAATCCGCAGATCGGGCAGCGCCAGAGGTACTGTTTTCCCAGGGTACGTTGCGACCGCCCGGCGCTGAACTCCGTGTACAACCAGATCCCTGCCGCGAGCGCGATGAGGACCCCGCTGTAGAGAATCACCGCTTGGCCTATTTCGAGTTGAATCACGGCAAAGCGGCCTCCGTTCGCCGGGCAGAGGTGATGAGCAGGGTTCCGTGCTGGTCGCGGCCGGCGGGCTCGTCAAGCGGCGCGAACCGGTACGTCGTAAGCGCACGTGCCGCGCTCACCACAACGCCAGCCTCATCCGGCAGGGGCGTCAGCACTTCAACCACCTCCCCCCGGGGGTTCACGCGAAACACCAGCGTAATGGGTTCGATCAAATCCTCCGGGCGAACCTTGAACAGGGCCTCGATCGGAGGAGAAAACAACAATTCGCGGTCGCGCGGCTCAGACATCCATTCCACGTAGGCCTCGAATCCCTCGGCTGGGCGCGCCACGAGTTTGGGCGCCGGCTGCTCGATGACCGTTTCGTCTTCGTCGTCGAACAGCCGGGACGGCGTAAGCGCGTTGCCCAGCCGCTCCAGACTTCGGCCAAGCCGCGCCCACGGCTCACTCAGCGGCGCATCAAGGAACTCCGCCAGACGCGACCGGATAGTCAAACCCTCTTCGCGCGCTTCGAGCATTTCCATCTCGGCAAACTCCAGGCGGGGAAGTTCAATGGACGGGAGCCCGGAAACCCACCCTGCGGACTCGGCGCCAAGGTCCATGGCCTCGAATTCGGGACCGCGCAGGGGGTTCACCAGGGTCGGGAGGGTGGAAATCCGGTCTGTGGATGCGGCATCCGCTTCTCGGGCGAAATCAGGCTCTTCCGACAAGATATGGAAAGGGTAGTATTCAACGTGCTTGACGGGAAACTCAAATACTATCGAAAACAGCGTAACCATCGTCATGTGGAACACTGTCGACACAAAAAGGGCGAACAGAAACGGGCGGTTTCTGAGTATACCGACCTTGTTAACCTTCCTCAGATTCTGAAGGAGGTCGCGCCGCGATGCCGAAGTTCGTGATGCCCAGGCTTCGTGCAATGCCCAATACCTTTACCAGTCGCGCGGTCTCGGTGCGCCCGTCCGAGCGAATGAGAAGCATGAGATCCGGACGGGCCCGCTTCTCGTCAGCCAGTTTCTGCGACAACTGCCCCATACTCGATATTTCGATATTATCCACGAAGATGGGGCCCCGTCCATCCGGGCCGCCTTCGCCATAGACCAGGGTAACCGTCAGGTCTCTCTTCTCCAGCGCGGTGGCCCCGAGCGCTTCCGGCACTTGAATGTTCACCGTGCTTTGAACCACAAACGTTGACGACAACATGAAGAACAGGATGAGTTGGAAAACGACGTCAATCAACGGCGTGAGGTCCAGTTGCGCCTTCACTTTTCTTTTGCCATCGCCTTCTCGGAACTTCATCGATTTCTACACCTGGTATCCGGGCACGCCGGTCCTAAATCTCGCGCTCACCGCGATGCCGTGTCAAGAGTTCAATCAACTCGGACGAGCTGATCTCCATTTCGAGAATCATGTTCTCGACTCGGGTCACGAAATAGTTGTACGCCACAAGAGTCGGGATAGCGACGGTCAGCCCGGCAGCGGTCGTTACAAGAGCGTTGCCAATGCCCTCGGCAAGGTCCGAAGGACTGACCAACCCTTCCATGGCCTGTATTTGGGCGAAGCACTTAATCATGCCCTGCACGGTTCCTAGAAGCCCCAGGAGGGGCGCCACACTGGCGCAGGTTGCCAGCGCCGACATGTACCGTTCCAATCGGGGAATCTCGAGATGTCCCGCGTCCTCGATCGCCTCTCGAATGTCATCCTTCGTCCGGTTGTACTTCAGAATGCCGGCGCGCATGATCCGCGCAATCGGCGCATCCACTTCATCGCAGATCTCGACGGCATCCTGTATCCGGGTCTGGCGCAGCACTTGACGCATCGTGTCCATGAAACCGCGGGTGTCGATGGTCGCGCGGCGCAGGCTCCAGAAGCGCTCAATGACAATGGCAAGGGCCAGGATTGAGCAAATCCCAATCGGTATCATGAGGATACCGCCAGCCACGATTATTTTGAATATCTGCATTTGCGTGTCCGGCACGAAATACTCCTCCTTGCATAGACTGACGTTCGACGGCACGAGCCTACCGGGTCACCAATGTGCCCAGACCCTGCGTCGTGAAGATTTCAAGCAGCAACGCGTGCGGCACGCGGCCGTCAATGATATGCGTTTTGCGTACTCCCCGGTCAAGCGCCAGCAAACATGCCTCGACCTTGGGGATCATTCCTCCGAGAATCACGCCCAGCTCCTTCAGTTTCGCGATCTCGTCGCGGTCGATCCGGTGGATCAGGGTTTCCGGCTCTTTGGCGTCGCGCAAAAGCCCAGGCGTATCGGTCATGAACACCAGTTTCTCCGCCTGCAACGCCGCGGCGATTTCTCCCGCGGCCGTATCGGCGTTGATGTTCCACGTGTTCCCGTCCCGGTCCGTAGCCAACGGCGCAACCACCGGAATGAAACCCGCCCGGCACAGGGTGTCGATAATCTCACTCTTGACGCTGGTGACACGCCCGACAAATCCGATGTCGACGCCATCGGGAAGTTCAATCCGCTGGGCGTGCAACAAGTTCCCGTCCTTGCCGCAGATCCCCACCGAATTCCCGCCGGCCGTGTTGAGCAGGGCGACGATTTCCTTATTGACCGTCCCCGCCAGGACCATCTCGACCACGCGAATGGTCTCTTCATCGGTGATGCGCAGACCGTTGTGAAACCGCGCCTCCACATTGAGCTGTTTCAGGCGCCGGTTGATCTCGGGTCCGCCCCCGTGAACCACGACAGGGTTCATCCCGACGAATTTCATCAGGGTGATGTCCTCGGCCACGCTCTTGCGCAGCGTCGGATTCTCCATGGCCGCCCCGCCGTACTTGATGACAACGGTCTTGCCATCAAACTCCCGGATATAAGGCAGCGCCTCGATCAGTGTCGAGGCTTTCTGGATGAATTCCTCCATCTGGCCGTGCATAGTGGTCCCCACTTCAGCCTTCCCGGCTCACGTCCGGTAATCGGCGTTAATCTTGACGTAGTCGTAACTGAGGTCCGAAGCCCAGAATACCGCAGAGCCCGGTCCATTCCCAACCTCGAGCCGGATCCGGAATTCGGGCCGTTTCATGGCGGCGGCGGCATCGGCTTCGGCATACGCGGCCGGCATGCCCTGCGAAACGAGTTGCACGTCCTCGAGCCACAGCGCCACACGGCCGGGCTCGAACGGGACCCCCGCATACCCCGCCGCGCAGACAATCCGTCCCCAGTTGGGATCCTGGCCGAAGAACGCGGTCTTGCACAACTGCGACAAGCCGATGGCGCGCGCGACAGTTTTGGCTTCGGCATCGGTCTGTGTCCCGGAAACCGTGATTTCCACCAGTTTTGTCGCGCCTTCGCCGTCTTTGACCAGCAGTTTGGCCAATTCGCGGCAGACGCCGTCGAGCGCTGTCTTGAACGCATTGAAATCGGGGGTTCCGGGCGCAATGGCAGGAAGACCCGCGGCGCCGTTCGCGAAACAAAGCACCGTATCGCTGGTGCTCATGTCGTTATCGACCGAGATGCAGTTGAAGCTGCCCGCGACCGCCTCCCGGAGAACGTTCGATAGCACGGGCGCATCCACTGCCGCATCGGTCGTGATCACGGCGATCATCGTGGCCATATTCGGGCAAATCATGCCCGAACCCTTTGCCATGGCGCCGATACGAATGACCCCGCTGCTCAGCGCCACCTCATACGCCCGTTCCTTGGGCACGGTGTCGGTGGTCATGATGGCGCGCGCTGCATCGCCGTGCCCTTTGGCCGAAAGCGATTCCACGCAGCGAGTCACGCCGTCCAGAATGCGGTCCATGGGTAATGGCACGCCGATCACGCCGGTGCTGCAGACACAGGCTTCCCCGATGGGTATCCGCAGCTTGTTCGCAACGGCTTCCGCGGTGGCTCGCGCGTCGCGGAACCCCCGTTCACCGGTAGCGGCGTTGGCGTTGCCGCTGTTGATAAAGACCGCGCGCGCAGCGCCTTTCGCGCACACTTCCTCGTTCCACACAACGGGCGGGGCTTTCATGACATTGGTCGTGAACATGCCGGCCACGGCCGACGCCGTATCGCTCACGACGAGCGCACAGTCGTTCTTTGTGGATTTGGGTTTGATCCCCGCGGCTACGCCCGATGCCCGAAACCCTTTCGGCGCGGCAACGCCGCCTTCGACGGTCTTCACGGGGCCATCCCTCCGAAATTCAGGCCGGCGGTCTCGTCCAGGCCGAACATGATATTCATGCACTGGACCGCCATGCCCGCGGTTCCGCCGAACAGGTTGTCAATGGCGCTTACCACGATCAGGTTGCCGGTCCGCTTGTCCATGACCCAGCCGAAATCGCAGAAATTGGAGCCGCGCACGAAGCGCACCTCGGGCAGTTTACCCTCGCCCAGCACCCGCAGGAACGGTTCATCCGCATACCGCTCGTAGCATGCCGCCACGTCAAGGCCTTTCCTGGGCCGAAACGTGATCGTGCTGAGAATTCCCCGCGTGTACGGACCCACGTGAGGCGTGAACTGAACCATTACATCGCCGCCGAGTTCCTGCTCGATCTCGGGAGTGTGTTGATGCACCCCGAGTTTGTAGGCGCGCACGTTCTCGTTCATCTCGGGGAAATGGAAGACTTCATGCAGCGCGCGCCCCGCTCCCGATATGCCCGAGATGGCGTCAACCACGACCGGAAAATCTCTCGAAATGCCGTCAACCAGAGGCCGCACCGGGAACAATACGCTCATCACGTAGCAGCCCGGGACTGCGATCAGCGAGGTCTTGGCAAGCTTGTCGCGGTAATATGGCGCCAGACCGTATACCGCCTCGTCAAGCAGTTCCGGCGCCCGGTGGTCCATTCCGTAGTACTGCTTGAAAACCGCCGTATTCTTGAGCCGGAAATCCGGTCCCATGTCGATGACCTTGATCCCCGCTTTCCGGAGCGGGGGAATAAGGTCCATCGAGGTCCCGCCGTGGAGGGCCATGAAGACCACGTCGCATTTCTTTGCAAGCCTTTCCGCATCAAAGGTTTCGAGCGTTACGCCCGTGGTCTTGCGCAACGCAGGCATCACCTCGCCGACGGCCTTTCCGCCCTCGAGCTCGACCGCCGCCGCCAACTCGGCCTCGGGATGGATGCCCAAAAGCCGGATCAATTCACGACCGGCATACCCGACCGCGCCGATCACACCTACTCGAATCATCGTTGCCTCCTGTTCGCAAAAAACAATCAATTATAGCGGCACGCATGGAAGGCGTTCAATTAATGGCACGCATTCCTATGCGCACCGCGCCCGGCTTAGCTGCGCACCAGGCTGTTCTCGATGGTCTTTCGCTTCTGGGGGCTGTCGAGCGCTTCAATGATGGCCAGGGCAAAGTCCATGGCAGTCCCCGGCCCGCGCGACGTCAGGATCTTGCCGTCCTTCTCCACGGCGGCGCCGGTATAGGTGGTCGTGGGCAGATTCATCTTGTCGAGGATCCCGGGATAGCTCGTGGCCCTCTTGCCTTCGAGCAATTTGGCGTTGGCCAGCACTTTCGGCGCGGCGCAAATGGCCCCCACGAACTTGCCGCTGCCGGCCATCTTTTTGAGAACCTTGTGTATGCGGGGATCGTTGTCCAGGTTATCGGTTCCGGGTTGCCCCCCCGGCAGGACCACCATGTCGTAATCGTCCCGTAACGCTTCGTCGAGTGTGCGGTCGGCCATGATAGACACGCCGTGAGCGGCCGTGACGGATTTGCCGCCCAGGCTGGCCGTCACGACGTCAAAACCGGCGCGGCGCAGAATATCGACAATGGTGATGGCCTCGATTTCCTCGAATCCTTCCGCGAGCGGCACCAATACGTTTGGCATGGATCGTGTCCTCCTTTCGGGTCATGCGCGAAACCGGGTGTGCCCTGAAGGTGCGCGGATGCACCGGCGTCACCCGTTTGTCCGGCACAAGGCCGGATGCTACACCCGGAACGTCCATAGTCATGATCTATGGGGGAGCCACAGGCTCATTACCCGCTGTTCCGAAAGTTATACGGTAGTGAATTGCGACGGCCGTGCGCAAGCCCGCGAATCGCTCTGCGCGAATCAGCCCGGCACGCCGGATCTGCCTTCCGAGGCTTTGACTGTGCCGCCGCGAGATGTTAGCGTGCGTCCTGGAATCGTGGCCAACATCAACAGGGAGAAATGGCATCATGGTCCGGCGAACCGCATTCGCGCTGCTGCTTCTGTCAGGATTCTCCGCCACTGCGGGCGAATTCACGATTGAATCGCTGACGTTCGAGCCGCGGGAAGCGAGTCCGGGCGAGCCCGCCGTATTGACCATCACCACAGAAGAGTTGGGCGGCGGATTCTACGACTGCGCCATGTTCTCGCGCGCCCTGGGACGCAGCGAGCGTTTCGCCTTGCACCTGCCCGAGGGATACGACCCGCGACGCCCGGAACCCTACCCCTTGCTCGTGTTTCTTCACGGCAAAGGCCGGAATCATCGCAGCCTGATTGATGATACCGCCGCCCGGGCGGTCCTCGCCCAGTCGCCGTGCGTCGTGCTATTGCCCAACGGCGAACAGTCCTGGTGGATCGACAGCCCGGTCGATCCCTCGAGCCGGTATCAGACCCATCTCAAGCAGTTGATCGACTCCGTCACCGGCGCCCTCAACGTTTCGCATGACGCCCAGCACCGCGCCATCGGCGGATGGAGCATGGGCGGTTTCGGCAGTATCCGGTTTCTCCTCGCCTATCCGGAGATGTTTACGGCGTGGGGCGGCATTGTCGGGCTGGTAGATTGGCCGAACCCCGAGTACCCCGAGGAGGACAATTACAGCGTGCCGGATATCCTGGGCCCATCTGAGAACTGGCCTGCGTGGAATCCCGCGGCCG
Organism: Candidatus Hydrogenedentota bacterium; assembly: GCA_035416745.1. NCBI lineage: Bacteria > Pseudomonadati > Candidatus Hydrogenedentota > Candidatus Hydrogenedentota bacterium. The sequence goes on from DAOLNV010000014.1 coordinate 81,867, forward strand.
GGGTATCGCGTCTCGCGGCCAAACACCTGTTCTTGTTCACCGGGACGGCCGCGTTCGACCGCAAAATGAACGAATCGTTCGCCCGAAAACTCGAGGAAGCGCAGATCCTCCACGAGTTGTACGTACTTGAGGGCGGGCATACGTTCGAGGTCGTCGTGGAAGCGTTGCCGCAGCTTTTCGAGCGCTTTCACGCGGCCGTTGGCGCCAGCCCGTGAATAGGCCGCGTAAGCCGCTTGTAGAATGAGTGAACACAAGGGGACAGCCATGGGAATGCGGATACACACTGGCGGACACGGACGGCGCGTCGCCCAAGGGCTGCGACGGGGCCGCCCGGAGAGCAAGACCCCGTCTGACACTGTGAGAAGACCACGGAGAAGCACCTGTGACTGAACCCAGACCCAGACATAAAGCCTGCTTGATCGTTGCGGTCCTGGTGTCGCCGGTTATCATAAGCCTGCTCATCGTCATTGGGTTCGCCGCATGGATCGTCGCGCACCAGACGCCGCTCCAGTTGTTCTTTCTCGACGAAACGGACCAAGAGTACAGCGATGAGGTTCTCGAAATACGCCAGGGGGTTGAGGCCGAACTCGCGACCGCGCGCGCCGAATTGCAGCACGGCCTCGCCAACCTTCCGCCGAACTGTCCGTTGCCCACGGGCTGGCGGCTCGAAACCATGCTGGATAAGGCATGGTTGCCGGTCGAAGAAGATGCCATTCGCAACCTGGAGGAAGCCACATTTTACAGGGTATACGGCGAAGAAGACGCTTTCGAGGCGGCGTTCGATGAGCTGGCGGCAGGCATCTCTACGGCCGTTGAATCCGGCAACGCAACCGCTCTCGAAATGCTATTCAATCCCGACGGGAGAAGCCGGGATGACGTCCTGCGCGAGTTCCGAGACTACGTTCTGCGCGCGGAATACCTGGATCAACTGGAGACCGCCATGGACCTCGGCGCCGCCCGGCACATCCCTGAAAAGCCTTTCGAGGTCGACGACGAAGCGTCCCGGCGCCTTGCGATTGCGGCAGGGCTGCTGAGACTGCGCACGCTCTACGCCTTGGAGGCGAACAACCTGGAGGATGCCCTCGATACGTGTCTTCGGCTGCACCGTCTTGCACGGCCGGACGTCGTCCCCTACGCCAATTCTTGGAACCGCGCGCGTCTGACGAAGACAGCGGACAGGTCCCTGGCGCTGGTTATGAGCCGCGGCGAAATTCCCGCGTCGTGGCGAGAGCAGTTCCTCGAGGAGTACGCCCGGAGATTCGAGGGACAGGATATCAAGTCCCAGTTGGTAGCGCAGGCCGTTGCGGGCCCAAACATGTACGATGCCGTGCCGTTCTTCAACAAAGTCCGGCAAATCAACCGATTGCTGGCGGCGGTAAGAACCGCGACGGCAGCGCTGAAACCTCCTTTGGCAGAGTGTAGGGATGACATACGCGCTCTCCTCGCGGAATTCGGCGTCGAGACAACTCAAAAGAATACGGACCAATCACCGATATCGGATGTGTTCGAAGCGATGCGGACCAACCCGGCGGAAATGCTCGTGGGCTATGACCTCGAGATGATTCTGGAAGACGCTCCGGACATGTACCGCGTGGAGTTCACCGGCGACGTGGCCCGGGTGGCCTTCGCCCTCGAGGACTACCGCGCGAAATACGGAAAGTATCCGGAGACTCTCGAGGCACTGGTGCCTGAACTGTTGGAAGAAGTCCCCGTGGACCCAGTATTTGGCGCGCCCCTCGGTTATACGCCCGAGGAAAACGGGTATGACCTGACGCTCCGGATAAGTGCGCAATTCTGCTGGAAGTGCGACGAGGAACGAAAGCCCGCATTCGAAACCGTGTGGAGCGTGCGAAAAGACCTGTTTGATGAAAAGGTGCAGCAGTGAAGGGAGACCTTGCGGTCATGCGAGTGACGCGGTCAGGAAACCGCGCCACAGC
>DAOLNV010000015.1:0-27219 GCA_035416745.1 Candidatus Hydrogenedentota bacterium
ATAGATCGTTCTTGGGAAGAGCCTTCGATTCGGACGCACCTTATTCAAGAGACGAGAGTCTCCACCCTTCTTGTTGCTTTCGATTGTGCTTTTTGCTTCATAGCTATGGCTTTCCTTTGGTGGAGCATAATGTTCCTTCTTGGACGGGCATATTGGCCTTTGCTCAGTGATCGCCGAGCACTAAGTGCGGGCATTCTAGCAGTAGTCGGCATGATCGAAATCTCGTTGATGGCTATTTCTCGTGTGCCTCTGGTAGCAGGGCTTCTTTTGTTTGGGTAAGTCTCTTCGCTGTCAACAATGTGGGACAGGAACCATTTGTTATGTGTGCATAAGCATGCGCAGCGTGCTCCCCGCTGTGGCGGGGTCGGTCTGGCTGTGGCGTGGTTTCCTGACCGCGCCACTCCTGCGACCGCCAGGTCTCCAAAACGGCCTGAATGCCGAATACGCGTCCACAGATGACTTCCTGCAATAGAACCACCAAGGCACAAGGACACAGAGAAGACCGCAAAGACGTCGCCACTGCTTGTCCGATGTAACGCCCGGCCTTGCGCCGGACGTCCGGACGCCTGACGCAAGGTGAGTCGCTACAGCGCATCTGGGAGGCCATCCTGTCAGTCCTGTTCATCCCGTCAAAAAGAACCCTTCCGCCTCTTTCTAAATTCACCCGCATGGGCTATACTGTCCCTGGGTCAAATAGGGACTTGTGCGCATGAGCGATATGCACAACGCAGGAATAAAGCTGCAAATGCTTGCTTTTCATACTTATAGCCCAAGGCTCTTCCAGCTCAAGTTAGTGCCATTCGCTATTTTATCTTAAGGAGTGGCGACCCTCACTTCGGGTCGCCGGAGCGGCAGGGTCAGGAGACCCAGCCGCAGCGGGGAGGCCCATGCTTGGTGTATTGTTTTTGTACTCGTTTCATCTGCACTCCCTTTTCAAACCTAGTCCACCATTCCTAGGCCTATCTATCAAACACGACTTTTTCTTCTTGCCATGATATTGACAATATGTAGACAAATCAGCCCGGAGAATTGGCATGCTTCCGGATTCTTGTTGATTTGGAATAGGATAGCATAGTCGGAGCAGTATGATAGCATACAAAAATATAACAATTAGGAGACGAAGGATGCACAGCGATCAGTTTAGGTACCCGGAACGCTTGGTGCAGTTGCGGGCAAATCTGCGTCAATACCGCGAACTGCTCGGCATGACCCAAGAAGAGGTTGCAGAACGGCTGGGCATGACCATTGCCGGTTACGGGTCATTCGAGCGCGGCCGCACGATGGTTTCCGGTGAACGGCGCGATCTGGCACTGGCTCTGGAGACGGAGTTGGGAGAGATCGTCGAACGCCGCAGGCTGCTGCTCGGTCCTTCATCGGATAAGGACGCCGAAACCCCTGCCAAGCGACCCGTCACAGCGGACACTATCTGCCCCCGGTGCCAGTCGCCCGTGCTCGGCCCTCAGTCGGGCTACTCGTACTGCGGACACTGCGGGATCCGGCTCGGGGCGGAATGTCCCAACGGGCACGTGGTCCCGCTGGGCGCCCTCTATTGCCCAACGTGTGGCAGCCAGCTGCAGGGTGGTGCACGTGATGATTCGGTCCTTTCCGCTGGACAGCGGGCGGGGCGGGTGGAATAGGGAGCTGTTGAAAAAGTCCTTGGCGGATTGAGATTCCTTTGATCAAACGCCTTCAAGGAGAATGGGATGCCCCCGCTGTGGCGTGGTTTCCTGACCGCGCCACTCCTGCGACCGCCAGGTCTCCAAAACGGCCTGAATGCCGAATACGCGTCCACAGATGACTTCCTGCAATAGAACCACCAAGGCACAAGGACACAGAGAAGACCGCAAAGACGTCGCCACTGCTTGTCCGATGTAACGTCCGGCCTTGCGCCGGACGTCCGGACGCAAGGTCGGGCGCTACCGTGCGTTTGGGAGGCCATCCTGTCAATCTTGTTCATCCCGTCAAAAAATCTTCCCGCCTGATTGACATCCCCTTCCGTTCCCCCTATGCTTGCGTGCGGCGGTTTATGCGGCGTCCCCGGCGCGGATGAACGAGTCTCTTGCGCGGAGATTGTGCCGGAGGCGGGTAAAGGGCCATCCCAGGCGTATGTTCATGAAGCGGCGGCATGTGCTTTCCAACACATGCAGAAAGGAGGCGAGGCGGCAGGGAGGGAAACACGGCGGTCTTATCTTGGCCGAGGCCAGGCCATTCAAATGCAGTAGTCTTCAACATCGTCATAAGAGGAGAATGAACCAATGAAAAGACATGGCTTTACGTTAATCGAATTGCTTGTTGTTATCGCAATTATCGGCATCTTGGCAGCGATCCTGCTGCCCGCGCTTGCCCGTGCCCGCGAGGCTGCGCGGAGGGCCAGTTGCGCCAACAACCTCAAGCAGATGGGCATCGTCTTCAAGATGTACGCCAACGAATCCAAAGGCGAGAAATATCCCCAAATGCACTGCTACCAGGGCGAGCTATGCGACGTTTTTGTCGTGGGTTCCTTGGAGTGGCCGGTCGACACCGCTTTCCAGGGCAACCAGCTCTATCCCGAGTATCTGACCGACGTCAACGTGCTGGTCTGCCCCTCGGATACCACGCAGAATATCGACGGGTGGTATGTCGGCGACGATCCTGACAGCGGCTCCGTGGCTCCCTGCGAAATCGGGGCGCAATCTTACAACTATTGGGGCTGGGGCGTCAGCGACACGCTTGTTTTCGAGGATCCGTCTGTCGGCCCGACGCTCGATGTGGTGACGACCGCCGACCTGAACCTTGACGAAGATGGCCTCCTGGACTTCTTCACGTTCGTCACGACGGCGCCAAAGGTCGAAGCAACCGATGCCGCGAAATTCGACCAGGATTTCGGGAAGATTTACCGGCTTCGCGAGGGCATCGAGCGGTTCTTCGTTACCGACATCAATAATCCCGCGGGCAGCGCTCTGGCCCAAAGCGAACTGTATATCATGTGGGATGATGTGTCGCCCGTGCATCCGGACATGATGAATCACGTGCCCGGCGGCTGCAACGTGCTCTACATGGATGGGCACGTGGAGTTCCTGCGCTACGGCAGCCAGAGCCCGCTCTCGAAGGGTATGGTGCAGGTACTGAGCGGCCACATCAGCTGAGATTGAGGGTGCCGTAACCGGCCCCAGAGTGCCCGGCCCCTCCGGGTTGACCTTGCGAAAGGCCAACACGAACCGGAGGGGCCTTTCGATTGTCAGCGCTCGTAAGAGCATCGGCTGGGGTTCGAGGCCGGATGGGGCGTATGCGTCTCATTGGGCCATTCTGTCCTTTTGGCCTGTTGTTGCGGCGCCATATGCACGCGGGCTATCTCCGGTCATATGCGGCAGGCCGGAAGATGCGCCTTACTGCCCGGCATGACCTCTCACCATTCCTGGCGGCGTTCCTCGTCGGCGAAGTCGATGCCCCGTGACGGCTCGCCGGTCTCTTCGTAGAACCAGTCGAGAGGGATAGACAGAAACTTGAGGTCGTGAGGACGGTGCTCGGCCCCAGGGATGGGTTGGACGTGTGTGGTCAACAGGACCCGCATGCCCGCGCCGCCGTCCTCGACAAACGTGATGCTGGTATAGCCGTAATGCTTGGCGGGATCTTCCTCGATGGTGCGCACGCGGGTCCACGTGCGTGCGCCGTCGCTCGAGATTGCCGCGTCGAGGGGCGTCCGCGCCGTGTAACGGTACTGCCTTGGGCGCCGCTCGAAGTCGTGGTTGGGAAACGTAAACAGAATGTTCCCCGCCCACCCCATCTTCTCGGTATACGGCGTGTTGGGAATGCGCTCGCCGGTCAGGGGCGAGCAGGGCCCTTTGAGCGCCATGGGCTCTGGCCGGGACCACGTGCGGCCGCGGTCATGTGACCATGCCTGCGCGTGGAAACCCATGGTGGTGCGGCCATACATCCAGAGCCGCCCGTCATCGAGTTCGACGATGCCCGGCTCGTTGAAGTTCTGCGAGCCCCATTCGGGCATCGCGGGCACGTTGCCGCCCGCATGCCACGTCAAGCCGTCGTCATCTGAATAGACCATGACCCCAAGACGGCCCGGGTAATCGCGGCACGCCAGGATGATCCGCCCGCGATCGCCCGCACCCAAGGGGTCGCGGAGTTCGAGAAGACGATCATTGTTCGCGATCCGCTGCAGACGGCCCGCGTTCGCCTCGATAAGCGGACCGAACATTTTTCCCCCGTCCTCGGACCGCCGCACGTAGTGCAGCGACCCGTCCGGGCCGTCTTTGCAGTAGAACGTCAACAGGACCGTCCCATGGGCCGTCCGCAGCAGGCTGGGCGACATGACGTTCTTCCCGATGGTCTCTTGGAGCACCTCGAGCGGACTCCACGTTCTCCCGCCGTCGGCCGAGCGCCGCATGGAAATGCGGCACGGGGCGTCGTCATGCCACTCCCGGGTATGGAAATCGCTCCAGGCGAGCAGCAGCGAGCCGTCCGCGCATTGCACAATATCGCCTTCGGAATCGCGCTTGTCCGGGTGGGTCCGCTCGGAAATGATGGACCAGAAGATGCCGTTGCCGCGCAGATAGTGCGTAATGCCCGGCCGGTACCCCGGCGCATAGGGGAAATCCGGAAGCGACGGCCGCCCGGCCGTTTGCGCCAATGCGTCCCGGTGGTAGTCCGGCCCTTCGAGACCGGTGCTCGCCCGGTTGTCAGCGGGTTGGGCGGAGACCGCCGGAACCATCACGAAAAGTGCAAGAAGAGAACAGGCGATCGATCGTGCCGGCACGCAGTTGCGCATCACGCCGCTCCCCCTGAGACCTTCAACGACGAATCCCGGTTAAAGCAGGCCGGAAGCTCGCACCACAACAAGCCCCAGGCACTTCCCAGAGTATCCGCCTATGCACGCCCGAAATCCAGGCACTATCCGGTTTGCGGCAGTGCCCGTCTTGCCGGCCGGGCCGATAAAGACTACACTCGCTCCATCCATGAACGCGGAAGTACAGCCGCACAGTGAGGAGCAACGGTATGAAACACGCACTGATCCATGTTCTCTGGCTATCGATACTGGCGGCGAGAGCTTATGCCCAGGACGAGGCCCCCGCGCTGAAGATACGCGAGGGCGTCAAGAATCGTATCACTACGGACATTCACGATCTGCGGCAGGTCGTTGAAGCAACGAAGCTTTCTCAAACCCAGCGAGACGGCCTCCTTGAAGATATCGCCGCCGCCGAAACAGCGTTCCTGAATGAGCCGGGCGAATATGGGGACGGCTTCCGTGCGGTATTGCCGCTCACCGGCGCGCACGCCCGCTTGTTCGGCGTTCAAGCGGCCTTGTGGCGGTTGCAGGGGTATGCGCCGCTGACCGTCTGGCAAGCGGACCTCTGGGGAAACCTGGGCCTTTGGGACCCGCCAAAGCGTGAAGGCGCCGCCGTTGCCGTGCACATGATGCTCAACGAATACCGGGCAGGGGCCTTCAACATCAGCAACGCATCGCCCGAAGCCGCGCGGATAAGCCTCCGCATCGAGGGGATGCCAGGAGGCGCGAACCCCGCCTGCATCACCGTGCACCAGGTGGAATGGACGGATACGCGCACCGGCCGCGTGGTGGCTGCCGCATTGCCCGAGGCGGCGCGGGAGGGCGACAACTACGTCATCGAGGTCCCCTCCGGCATGACGCGGCAGGTATGGCTCACGTTTCATCCCATTGATGTCGCGGCCGGCGTTCATAACGGCCGGATTGTGTTGAACGCGGGGGGCGCGCAGCTTGAGACGCCCTTGACGCTCACCTTGTATCCGTTCCGGTTTCCGGACCAGCCCGCCCTCCATTCTGGCGGATGGGACTACACCGCCGCCGCAGGCATTTACGGCGTAACCGACGCAAACCTCGAGGCATTTCTCAAGCACTGCCGCGACCATTTTGTCGATTCGCCGTGGGAAGGAAAGAAGGTGATTCCGGAGGGGACCTACGACGCGCAGGGCAACATGGCCAGCCCGCCCGACACGGCGGCCTTCGATGCCTGGGTGAAACGATGGGAAGGCGCGCGGCGGTTCTGTGCGTTCCCCAATGCCGGAAGCAGTTTTGCGGGATTCGACGTAGGGACGCCCCAGTTTGAAAACGCCGTGAAGGCGTACGCGGCGTTCTGGGCAAATCACATGAAGGAATTGGGGCTCGAATCCAGTCAACTCATTTGGCTTCTCATCGACGAAACAAGTGACCTCGAGACGGACACGCTGGTCGTCGCGTGGGCAAAAGCTATTCGCGCGGGAGAAACCGGCATCCAGATCTGGGAAGACCCGATCCACGGCGACATGAGCAAGGCCCATCCGGAGCTGGGAAGCGTCTGCCATATCTTGTGTCCAAACCGCACGATGTTTCTCAGAGCGCCCGAAAAGTACGCGCGCTATTTTCTCGAACAACGCGACAAAGGGGTGACGCTCGAGTTCTACTCGTGCCGCGGCCCGGCGCGCCTTCTCGATCCCTATGCCTACCACCGTATGCAGGCTTGGTCGTGCTGGCAGCATCAAGCGATCTCGACGAACTTCTGGGCATGGGGCGACAACGCCGGGGTCTCCTCGTGGAACGAATACCTCGCGCCGCGCACGGCTTACACTCCCTTCTTTATCGATGCCGTCTCGGTCACCGCGGGCAAACACATGGAGGCCTGCCGCGAGAGCATCGAGGATTACGAATACCTCGTAATGCTGGCGAGGGCCGTTGCCTCGGCGGGAAAGGACAGGCCGGATAGTGAGGCCGCGCGACACGCCCGGAAGCTGCTCGTCGAGATCCCGGGCCGCGTGCTCAACCCCGCAACCCTCGACGCGTTCTGGTGGCGCGATCCCCTCGATCGCACCACGGCCGATACCGCGCGCCTCGAGATCCTCGAAGCGCTGGCCGCCCTCGAAAAATAGACCCGCACCGTGTCCGGATGGCGCGTTCGCTCTTGCAGAGCCGCCGGGGGTCAATCCGCGAAACGGAACGAATACAGCTTGGTCCCGCGGCAGTCGAAGCGCAGGCGCACGGGTCTGCCCGCAAGCGCGCTGACATCGGTGGCGCCGCCGGTCCACGCGGCTATGGCGCCGAGGTAGTCGCCGTTGATCACACGGGCTTCGTCCGGGCCGAAACCGGGGACGGGGTTCTTGTCGGCGTCAAGGAACGCGATACGCGCCTCCCCCGCCGCCGAGGTGTTCAGGTTGAGGTACAGATGCGCCCCCTCGAAGACAAACGGCCCGGTAACAGCCGTGCCGCCTTCGTAATCGAAATCCAGCGAGATAAACCCGTCGATCCTCTGTTCGACCCGAAACACCCCGCCCAGCTCGCGGCCGCCGTCGCTGTAACGCACCTGCGTATCGCCATGCGTGAAGGTGTAGCCCATGAAAAACTGCACCAGCTTGTTGTCCTCGTAGAAGATGCCGGGGATCATCATCGCAACCTTGACGTCGAGGCCGTCATACCTGCCGAGGGGGATGTACGGCGTGCGGTAGCGGGTCCATGAACGGCCGTCGCGGCTGGTGGCAAGCTGGGAATCGATTGTGCCGTCGTTGGCCTTTCCGCCAATCGCCAGCGTCGGAGCATTCAAATAGGCCCGGTACGGCGGCTCGTTGTAATGGTAGTAGGGCGTGGGAAACCCCACGTAAGCCCCCCGCGCAAGGGCGTATTTCTGGCACGCGTTGGTGTACAGATCGGTTGCGGGCGGGTCGTGCTCGTCGCGCATCATCACCACGGGCACGTCCTGCTGCCACGCCTCGTCCATCGCCTGGGTGACGATAAACCCGACGGCCCGGGCGCCTTCGTGAACCTGGCGGGGATAGTGAAGGTAACGCTGGAGCTCGCCGTCCCAGAACGACGAGATCTGGCTGTCAGAATGGTGCTCGCTGATGACCTTCTCGTCCATGGTGAAATGAATGCCGTCGGGCGAGGTGAAAAGGCGCGTGCGGAGGCCGACCTCGCTGGACAAATACGCGTAACGGCGCTCCGGAGACGCGTTCGGATCAATAAGAACCGTCCCCTCGCGCTGGGCCCACACCACGATGTTGTTGTCTTTCGACCCCTGCCATTCCACCGCGCCCAGATCGGGTTTATCCCAGTTTACCCCGTCCTTTGATGTGGCGAGAGCGAGACAGAATCCCGGCGCGGCGTCCCAGCTTACGGGGACGTAGTAGAGGCGGTATTCGCCGGCGATGGAGTCCCAAAACGCGTTGCCGTACGAGGTGATGCCGCCTTTCTCCCACGGCTTGTCCGCGATCAGCACGAGAGCGTCAAACCGCGGCGGGTTGACGGCCAGCTCGGCATTCTCGACGGAATCGAGCAGGAACTCGTCGAGAAACAGAAACCGGTTGCTGCCCAGAAGGAATGGTTCCGGGCCGGTCTCGGCGCCATGCGCGCACCACGCGAACGCGCAGATGCAGAAGACGAAAAATCTACTCCAGGGCATGGCGCAATCTCCTGAAAATATGGGCCCATAGGTCCTGCAGGACCTGGGAGAAGTTTCCGAGCGACCGCGATTTCTACAGTTTCAGGTTGGCCTCGAGCTTCTCGTTGGCCTGCATCATCTCGTCCCAGGTGACGGTTTTGCCTTGGTAGGCGGCCATCCGGCCCAGAACGCCCGTGAGCGTGCTGCGGGCGCTTTCCTCAGCATTGTTGATCGGCTTGCCGCCCGTGATGGCCGCGTGAAACGCCTTGATGTTCGCTACGGCGCCTTCCTCGTAGATCGCGGCCGTCGACCCCGGACGGTACGCCTCCGATTTGCCCTCGAGGACCACGTCGCCGCCGTAATGGGTGTCAAGAGACCCCGTAGTGCAGTGCAGCCGCGTGCAAAGATCTTCGAAAGCATGAACAAACTGGCCCGAACTGAAGTCGATGATGACGTCGTTGGGGTACCAGTACGTCACCACGAAATGGTCCCAGCAATCGCCGACGTCGACCCGCGCCTTGCGGCCGCCCGTGCCATGCGCCTTCAGGGGGTGCGTCTTGAGCATCCAGTTGGCCACGTCGAGCATATGAACGTTCTGTTCGACGATGATGTCGCCCGAAAGCGCGATGTCGAAGACCCAATTGCGAAGCCGGGCCTCTTCGGTGCCGGGTTCCATCTTGATGTTGAGCCGCCGCGCGTAGTAGTAGGCCTGGCCCACGACGGGTTCGCCGATGAGCCCGTCGTGAAGCCGCTTGATCGCCTCGATGTAGAACGGGTGTTGACGGGTCTGGAAATCGACCCACGTACAGAGGGTGTCTCCGTGTTTGTTGGCGGCGTCGACGATGGCGGTGCAGCCCGGCACGTCCACTGCAATAGGTTTCGCAAGATAGACGTGCTTCCCCGCTTCGAGCGCGGCCACGGTCTGCTCGGGGTGGAAATAGGGCGGGCTGATGATGGCCACGGCATCCACCCCGCTCGCGATGAGCTCATGGTACCCGTCCAGGCCCGTGTACTGGCGGTTCCCGGGGACGTCAAGCCGTTTTCCCGCTTCCTCAACGCGGTCCTTGAAGGGATCATGGACCGCCACGACCTTGGTTGCGGAGTTCTTCTGGAACAGGTTCCCGATCCAGGGACCGCGCCCGCCGCAGCCGATGAGGCCGATCTCGAGGGTTTCGTTCGCGGCTGCGCCGAGTGCCGAACGCGCCCCGAGAATCAGCGTGCCCGCGGCGGCCGCCTTCATGAATCCCCGTCTTCCAAACGTCTTGTTCTCTGTCGCCTTTGTCATGATAGCCGCCCCCCTTTTATCGCTTCCTGGGAATTGCCGAAATCAGCATAGCACGACAGCCCCGCGAGACGTAAATGAAGCTCACCCGAATCGCCGGATAACACGGCGATTGGGGAAACTCACATAGAGACACAACGGACACGGGAGAAATGGCGCCCGCGAAGCTCGATGGGGATGGGAACCTGCCGTGCCACGCGCGGACCCCGGGCCTCCAAATCGCGTGCAAGAACCGCTTCGTACACTGTTTCCAACAGCCCGGGACCCGTCTCTCGATGAAGCGCCACCGCGCAATCCGCAATGATGCTTCCTGTCTCATTCGGTTTCGGAGGAATCCATCTTCGTGTTCCCTGTGTCTCCGTGTGAGTTCATTCTTGTCTCTATGGAGACAATAAGATCCCTCCCGCGAGGGCTTCACATAGAGGCGATTAAGGGAGCTCAATGCATGTGAACGGGTACGTGGTAGAGACGCACGGGAAACATCCCGGGGAAATAGTGGTAGTCAAACGCATGCCCGCCTTCCTCGAGAAGCGGCCCAACATCGGGCGGGACCCCTTGAAGCGCGCCAATGACAATCCAAACCGGCCGGCCTTCGCGGGCCAGTGCGTCCACCTTCTCGGGAATCTCGCGCCATTCGGGCATGCGCACGAGAGCCGCGTCCGGCAACTGACTGTAGAATTTCGCCGGACCCGTGTAGCCGGGCGGATGAACCAGCAACTGCCCGTTTTCCTCGAAAGGTTGCCGCGTTACGACGTCCATGGCGCGGCGCATATCGGGGCGGCGCGGCATGCCGAAAGACAGCGTGTCGTAGGCATACAAAGCGATGAATGCGATGGCGCAGACGGTACGAAGCCGCCGGCCCGGAACGGCGGCCAGCCCCGCGCCGAGCAGCATGTACAAGGCCAGCGTCGAAGGAAAAACGTAGCGAGGCAGGAACGTCGGACGCCACACCAGCGTCAGAAACAGCAGGATAAGGGCCGGCGCGGCGAGCCAGACGAAGGCCAACATGAAATCGCGCATCTTCCGGCGCGCCTCCTCTTTCCGCTTCGCCCGAAGAAGTTCGCGGCGCGCGCGGAGCGTGGCGATTCCCGCGCAAACGGGCAGGGCAACCCACCCTGTGCTGATGAGCACTTTTGACGCCAACGGCAACCGCAAGGTCTCGTCCAGCCGCAGCGAGAGATCCTGCGCGGGACGCGTACCCGGGAGGGAAAGGGCGCTCTCGCTGAGGTATTGGGAAGCCGTCTCGGAACGAGGCCCTGGTATCCAAGCGAGATTGCGCTCGATTCGCGCCTGATCCATCGTGACGACCCAGAGGGCAATGGAAACGACAATCGGCCCATGAATCGCGCCCCAACAAAGCAGTGAGCGAAAGTCTTTGCGCCGGAACGCAAGGAAGAACAGGCCTTGGACAAGAACCAGCCAGATTCCATAGACGTGGGTCCACACCATGGCGGCATTGGCCAGGGCGTGTACGAACCACCAGACGGGGCGGCCGCCCTCAAGAATCCGGTGCAAGGCATACATGGCGGCCATGGCGAAAAACAGGTAGGGCGCGTACATGCGGATTTCCTGCGAGTAATATACCTGCTGGATGGCTACTGCCGCGCACCCCGCCGCGGCCAGCGCCGCGAACGGCCCGAACAACCGCCGCGCCATCAAAAACAGCATCACGATCGCGCCAAGCCCGAAACCAATCGACATGAACCTGCACGCGAGAATCGACCCGCCCGTGGCGTGCCAGCAGAAATATTCGAGGGTGAAGTACAGGGGCGCCATGGCGGGATCATCAAGGCGTTCCTGAACGATGAACTGCCGCAACGACCCCGCATCCATGTACAAGATGCTGGCGGTCTCATCATTCCAGAGTGACTCCTCGCCCAGACGGTAGCACCTCAAAACGGCCGCCAGAACCATAATCAGAACAAGAACAGCCCAATGACGCAACAGGCCACGCGCGTCTTCGTTCGAGGAAATGTCGCTTGCCGGCACCGCTCTCTCCCGTTACTGCCATTCGGCGCACAAGCACAATAGACTATCAGAAGCCGGGCGGCACCAGGAAATTTCACCCCGCGTCGGGGTATGCCCAGTGACCAAAAGGACGGAAAGGACCAAAGGGCTGCGTAGAGACACGCTAGTCTTGTTGGTTCCATGTATTCTGCAGGGCAAATGCCTGAATAGCGCTAGCGAATTCCCTCCAGCGCTCTCCGCAGCTCCACCAACAACACGCCTAATTTCACACACGCGATCAGAATCGCATAGCCGAACAGCGTCCCCAGAAACGAAAGAACCAGATGCAGGGTCTTTTCTGATGCAGGCATTGCGGCCCGAAGTGTCATAACGACCGCCAGCATGCTGTAGCCCGCCAGGACAGCGCCGCTCAGACCGGCGATCACCACGGCGTAAGTAACCCACGGCGTGCCGGGCGAGGCAAATAACAGGATGCCCATCCCGAAAATAAGTGTTGACAAGAGCAGAATCCTCGCCGTCATCGGGAGACCGGGTGTCCCCACGACGCGGCGGAACACATCCTTCCAGGCGGATTCCCTCATCTCGTTCCTATGCTATTCCCAGTTGATAATCATAGATGTCGAGGATGAAGCGCGCATTTCTTCCCCTCTCCCTTGTCTGCAACCGTATTGCCCGCCGTGGGCACGATTCAGCGGACGGGTTCGGCGTCGTACACGATGGTTTGAAATGCTTCGAGCGAGAACTCGTGCGGCGCCCCTGCCGCAACCTCGACAGCCGGCGTCTTGCCCGCGGCCGGACCGGGCGAAACAAGGCGGTACGCGGGCGGGGCGTCCGGCGGCAGTTCGAATACCGCCCCTATATCGAGCATGATGCTCGACGGCTTGTCGTCGGGATTGCGCAACACCAAGACACCCTTCCGCGGGATCCACGACGCCCATCCATAGACCTGATGCTCGCCCGGATCGCCTCCGACCCAGTGGGTATCGGCCAACACGTCGGCATTGGACCGCGACCAGTTCGCGCCCGCCGCGAGGATGTCCCACATGGAGGCGGTCAGCATCTGCGGCGCGATGTACAGCTCCTGCAGGCTGGTCCCGCTTCCGAAAAACGACCACACTTCATCGGCAAAGTCTTTCGGGTCTTCCCCCATGAGCGCGGAATATCCCTGCCGCGCGTGGACAATGCCCTGGGTCATGAGCGAATTCAGCGGATACAACGGACCCTGTCTCACGACATTCCGGTACGTATGGGTATCGCGGTAGTTGATCCACTGCTGGCGTTTCGAACCCTTACCGCTGAAATCCATATCGTTCCCACTGCGCCACGTGCTGTCCGCGTGCCAGAGGAAATAGGGCGTGGACCACGTGCCGGTCGTCGCGCTAACGTAAAGCTCGGGGTCTATTTCGCGCAATTCGCCGGCCAGCCGCATCAGCGCCTCGATATCTTCGAGGAACTCCTCGCCCCCGGTCTTGTTGTTGCCGGGCCCCATCCCGTCGAACTTGAAGAAGTTCACGCCATAGTCGCGCATCATCCTGGCGCAAATCGCATGAAACCGCTCGTAATACCGCGGCCCGGCGAGCGAGAATCCGTTGCGGTTGATCTCGAACCCCTGTTCGGCGCCGTATCGCAGCCGTTGCTCGCGCGCCTCGCCATACCCTCCAAACGGCGACAGCCAAACCCCCAAAGCGGCCCCGCAGCCCGCGGCTTTCTCACGCAGCGGCGCGAAACCATTCGGGAAACCCTCGTGAAACTGCCACAGGGTCTCGTTGTTGTCCCAGCCGTCGTCGAACACGAAACTGTCCATCTTTACGCCCCGCGCAGTGACGAGTTCCCGGCAGAACACATCGATCGCCGCGAGGGACTGGGCTTCGTCAAACTTCCGGTCGCCCCACGAAATGTCGTACCAGGAGTTGTAGTGCAGAAACGGGCGGTAGGGATGAGCGCGTTCGCGTTCGACATAGTACAAATAACCACGGCGCAGTTGGCCCGGCGGCGTGACCCCCATGACCGACGACAGCGTGAGCCGCTTGCCCGCCGCCAGAGCCGGACCCCGCCGCAACCCGCATGTCACGCGCGTCCCGCTGACAACGCTCTCCGACATCGGATGCTCGAGCGCGAAGAAAAGGTTGCCGGCCACCACCGGCGCACCCTGGGTGACCCCCAACACGTGCGCGCCCGGGACGTCCAGGTCGACCAGGCGAACGGTCTCCAAGGGCACGTCATTCTTCCCCGCCGCCAACGTCACTCGCTGAATCACATAGTTCGAGCCGTCCCGCAACTCAGCGGACCATTCCGCGGCCAGCGTCCCGTCAGGCAACGCCAGCGGGATTCTGACCCGCATCCCGCCGGACCGGTCGGCGAGTCGCCGGCCATCGGGACGCGCCCCGATTTTCTCGGCCTCAGGCGGGGCTGAAACGGTGAACTCCGAGGCTTTCAGAACACGGCCTCCCGCCAGGAGAAACACAAAGGCCTCGCCATTGCCCGCGGCCTGTTCGCGAGGAGACTCGGACGCACCAAACGTGCCCAGGCGCAGATGGCCTCCTTCCACGGTCCACTCGGCCGAGAGCACGCCGTTTTTCAGGGTGAACGCGTTGCCGGAAAGGGTTGCCACAGCTTGCCCCGGCGCGCCGCCCGGGTAATCCAATCCGGCGGCTATGCCGCTGAATGCGGCGATGCATGCCCACACCAACACGAACAGTCTCATCGTATGCCCACGATTCATGATCTCGGCCTCCTCAACGTCCCCCGTCCGCCCGAACAGCACATCGAAGATAACCGGGCTGGAATCCAGAAAAGGAGACCGGCCCTCGAGAAGTATAGCAGGTGCTTGGCAATAGATCCCGGCGAGCGCTCCCGGCAGGCAGTTGTGTTGAACACGGCCTGTGTCCGCGCCGCGCGTTTGACCCCGCGAAATGCTCGTTGTGGAACGCTCTGGCCGCGCGGAGCGGCTGCAGCCAATTCATTTGTCAAGCCGGGCGGGAGTGTGCCACCATGGAAACCGCCGCAACCCCACAAACGCACAGGGAGATGGAGCTCATGGTTTCCAGACGCGACTTTCTCAGATACGCCGGAGGAGGCGCTTTGGCGGCTCTGGCCGCGGCACAGTCCTGGCGGCCGCACGCAGCCGAAGGGGCGGAACGGCCCAACATCATTTGGATCTTCAGCGACGATCACGCCCAGAACGCGGTGAGCGCCTACGGGAGCCGCCTGGCCTCGGCAGCGCCCACTCCGAACATCGACCGCATCGCCCGAGAAGGCATAATTTTCCGCAACAGCTTTGTCACGAACTCCATTTGCGGACCCTGCCGGGCGGTCGTCCTGACGGGCAAGCACAGCCATATCAACGGATTCCGAGACAACAGCGACCGTTTCGACGGCACTCAGCAGACGTTCCCGAAACTGCTCCAGCAGGCGGGTTACCAGACGGCGATCTTCGGGAAATGGCATCTGGTCTCGGACCCCACCGGGTTTGACGCCTGGGAGGTCCTGCCCGGCCAGGGCGATTACTACAACCCTGATTTTCTCGCTCCGGAGGGGCCCACGAAACATGAGGGGTACGTGACCGACATCATCACCGACTTGTCGCTGAAATGGCTGGAAAAGGACCGGGATCCCGCCAAGCCATTCATGCTCATGCTCCAGAACAAGGCTCCGCACCGGGAATGGCTGCCGGGGCCGAAACACCTGACCACCTATGACGACGTCACCTTTCCGGAACCCGACAACCTCTTCGACGATTACTCGGGCCGCGGCACGGCGGCCAAAAAACAGGACATGACCATCGCCAAAACCATGCGGCTGGGACCAGACCTCAAGGTCTGGGAGACCGTCGATGACAACGATCCGGGCAAGAAACGCACGTTCGGGCGCATGACGGAAGAGCAACGCAAGAACTGGGAAGCCGCGTACGGCCCCGGGAACAAAGCATTCCTGGAAGCCAAGCTCGAGGGCGGCGCGCTGGTGCGGTGGAAGTATCAGCGGTACATGAAAGATTACATGCGCTGCATCGCGTCGGTCGATGACAACGTCGGCCGCGTGCTCGACTATCTTGAGACGAGCGGGCTCGACAAGAACACGGTGGTCTTCTACTCGTCAGACCAGAGTTTTTACCTGGGCGAGCACGGCTGGTTCGACAAACGGTTCATCTACGAGGAGTCGTTGCGCACGCCGCTCGTGGCCCGCTGGCCCGGCGTCATCAAACCCGGCTCCGAGACGGACCTCATGGTCCAGAACCTGGATTGCGCCGAGACGTTCCTCGACATCGCGGGCGCAGAGATTCCCAACGACATGCAAGGCATGAGTCTCGAGCCTCTGCTGCGCGGGGAACGCCCCGGCAACTGGCGTGAGTCCATCTACTACCATTATTACGAGGGCGAGGGGAAGGTCCACAACGTCTACAAGCATTACGGGGTGCGCACCCCGCGCTACAAGCTCGCCTACTTCTATACGCTCGGCGAATGGGAGTTCTATGACCTCGAGAAAGACCCCCACGAGATGCGCAGCGAATACAACAATCCCGAGTACGCCGAAGAGGTCGCCGGGCTCAAGGCCGAACTCGCCCGCTTGCGCGCGGTATACCGCGTGCCCGAAGACCCTCCCGCGAAGGGGTAGGCCTATGCGTGTTCGATGCCGGTGTTCTGCGATATCTCGTTGCTGATCGCCACGAGATCGGACATGTCGAGGTCGTGCACGTCGGCGCGGCCGTTGATCCGGGCGAAGTTGGCCACCTCTTCGCGCGTGGCGTTGTAGAAGTTCGCGAGCCGTTGCGCCGACACCTCGACGTCAAGCCGTTTCCGCAATTCGGGGTCCTGCGTGGTGATGCCGACCGGGCAACGGCCGGTGTGGCACACGCGGTACTGTTGGCACCCGATGGCAATGAGCGATGCGGTGGCGAGGGCGACGGCGTCGGCCCCCATGGCCAGGGCTTTCGCAATGTCGGCGCTGTCGCGGAATCCCCCGGTAACACAGAGGGTGACGCGGCTGCCGGTTTGGTCCAGGTACTTCCGTGCGCGGTACAGAGCGAACACCGGGGGCAGGCAGACGTTGTCCTTGATGTAGGTAGGCGCCGCGCCCGTGGCGCCGCCGCGGCAGTCGATGGTGATGAAATCGGGTTCAGCCTCGAGCGCCTCGGCCAGATCTTCTTCGATATGGCTGGCGGTCAGCTTGACGCCCAGGGGTTTTCCGTCGAGCACGCCGCGCACGCGCGCTGCCACCTTCTTCAGGTCGCCTTTCTTGTCGATGCCGGTAAAACGGCCCGGCGAAATCGAGTCCTCCCCCACGGAAATTCCGCGGACCCGCGCAATCTCTTCCGTTACCTTCTCTTTGGGCAGATGCCCGCCCAGTCCGGGTTTCGCGGCCTGGCCGATCTTGATCTCGACCGCGTCGGCCTGGCGAATGGCGTCGTCACGGTGCGAAAACGGCGCCGTGCCCAGCTCGTAGACGTACAGGGCCGCTTCGGCGCGTTCGACCGGCAGGAGACCGCCTTCGCCCGAGCAGATAAGGGTACCCGCCAAGCGCGAACCGCGCGCCAGAGCGATCTTCGCTTCCCGGGAAAGGGCCCCGAAAGACATGTGCGAGACGTAGAACGGCATCGCGATGGTAAGCGGCCTCGCGGCGGTGCGGCCGATGACCGTCTTGGTGTTTACATTTTCATGTTCGTTGAGAGGCAGCCGGTGCAACTGCGCGCCGCGAAACAGAACGGCCTCCCACGACGGGAACGGCTGCTGGGTGCGCATGGGCGAAATCTCGCTCGGGGCGCCCGACGCCAGCGACTTGATGCGGGCAAACTTGGTCTCGAACGCGTCGCTCTCGCGTGCCCATTTCGCGAGGTATTCTCCTGAGACCGCTTTCCCTGGCGAAGAAGCGGCGCCG
The DNA here is from genome assembly GCA_035416745.1 of Candidatus Hydrogenedentota bacterium. Lineage (NCBI taxonomy): Bacteria > Pseudomonadati > Candidatus Hydrogenedentota > Candidatus Hydrogenedentota bacterium. Next base: position 17,494 of record DAOLNV010000015.1, read on the forward strand.
TCTTCGGCGCCTTCCTCTTCGAACAGGTCGGAGCTGGCCCCACACTCCGGGCAGGACTCCGGCGGTTCCGGCCCTTCATGGACATACCCGCAGATGGTGCACACCCAGCGCTTCGTTGTTTTCATGCTCACGCGCCACTCCTTCACCCCCGGCGGCGCGGACTATCCAGACAGACAGCCGCGCCGCTCTGGGAGACGAGTTGCTTTCGTTCGGGTCACTTCACTTCGAGGAATTTCTCGCCCGGGACGCCACAGACTTCGCACTTATCGGGGACGCCGCCGATGACCGTGTTGCCGCAGACGGGGCAAACATAAATCGGCGCGGATTCGAGGTCCTTCCCCGCTTCGACGGCGGCGAGGGCCTCCTTGTAAAGGCCGTGATGGATTTCCTCGACGGTCATGGCGTTCCGGAAACTGACCTCGGCGGGTTTGTTGCCTTCTTTCTGGGCCTCCGCCACGAACCCCGGGTACATGTTCTTGAACTCATGGCCTTCGCCGTCGATGCCTGCCTTCAGGTTCTCGGCAGTGGACTTGACGCCGCCCATGACGCGCAGGTGCGCGTGGGCATGGACCGTCTCCGCTTCGGCGGCCGCGCGGAACAGTTTGGCGACCTGCGGAAATCCGTCTTTCTCCGCTTTGTTGGCGAAGGCAAGGTATTTACGGTTGGCCTGGCTTTCCCCGGCAAAAGCTTCCTGAAGGTTTTTCGAAGTGCTCATGACGTCTTCCCTTTCTTGTTGTGGTTTGCGCACCCGGTTCCTGTGCAGCAGTCGCAACGCCGCATCTGCCGCTGCCTTTCCCCGTTGCTCCCCTGTGCGGCGCGCAGCCGTTACTCGCCGCGAGCAGGCTGCGGGCGACTTGTTCTTAAGAATGATTCTTACATGCCCGCGCCGCAAATTCAAGTCTGCCTGCGCGCCTCCGCGCACGCTTCGGGGCGGAGATTGATGCGTTGCTTCACGTTATCGCAGCCGACTGTAGTATACTTGCGTCGTACGACAGATGAAAACAGAATTCCTCCGCCAATGAACACCAGGAAGATTGACACCGCAGCTATCGACGCCAGACTCGCCGCGTTTCGCGCACGGTGCAGGGAGATTGGGCTGCGAATCACCCCGCAACGGCAAGAGGTCTATCGCGAGCTGTCTCGTGCCTGCGACCATCCAAGCGCGGAGATGCTCCACAAGCGCGTCGTCCGCCGTCTGCCGGCCATGACCCTCGACACTGTGTACCGAACGCTGGGCACGCTCGAGGAAATCGGCCTTGCGGAACGGCTCGGCATTGTCGGAAACAGCGCGCGGTTCGAGGCCAACATGACGCCGCATCACCATTTTGTCTGCAAGCGCTGCGGCAATATCCTCGATGTGTATTCCGGCCGTATCGATCAAACGGGTATCGAGCAAGACCTGCCCAACGGATGCCAGCTGCATTCGTCGCAAGTGGAATTGCGCGGCCTCTGCCCGAAATGCACTGAATAAGCGCTATCGGGACTGGCCCGAGGTTTTGCAGAGTAGAACCCCACGGCCTGTCCAAAACGCTTGCGGCGCGCCGACTCGTTTCAGGTCAGCATGCGGGCGATCTTGAGCATGAAGTCGCCGATCTGCCCGCCGAACTCGGGCGAGCCAATGTTCTCGACCAGGCCCTGGGTCATCGCCTGCACGGTATCGACCTTGTTGGTGAGCACCGGCAACGCTCCTTCGACTCCGGCGAATTTCATATGCACAATCGGTTTTCGGCGGGTGTAGTAGCCGCGCCCCGCCTTGGTCTTGCCGGCCTTCACCCGCAGGTAACAGGCGATGCCCTCGGGCTCGACCGACCACTGGTAGATGCGCTCCGGCTGTTTGCTGGTCCATTTGACCATGTCGGGGTCGCCGCCCTTGTTCAACTGGCTGAGCGCGGTCGAAACCATGTAGAGGATGAGTTTAACTTTGAGGCGCGCCTCGCCGGGGTTCCTGGGGGCCTTGTTCGGCATGAGCAGTTTCAGGCGCATCAGCACGCCGAGCATCTTCACGAGCAACGTGAAGTTCCGGATGCCCTGGATCCGCGGAAGAACCGGTTTCCCGGCGAACAGGGCGTTCATCTTCTTCACCGAAGAGAACCGGAACGTTAGATCCGGCTGTTCAGCGATTTCATGCACGACCCCGAACGCGCCGTTGTCGAACGTGATATGGGAGCCCATCGGCCCCCCGGGATCGTCCGCCACGAACTGAACGGTCGCCGTAACGCCTTGGAACTTCTTCCGGGTCTTGGGATCGTCCTCGAGCAACACCTTGATGATGGGCAGCACTGCCCGCAACACTATACGCGCCGTGAGAAGATCGGTGCTGGCCGCCATGCTTACACCTCGTCTTCCCAGTCTTCGTCTTCTTCGAAGTCGCGGCCCATGACCTCGCCGACCTTCTCGAGAATGCCGTCCGTATCGATCTTGTAGTAGTTCATGAGGTCTTCGGGATAGCCGTGTATCGAGAACACATCGGGAATGCCCACCTTTTCGAACGCGCACCCTTTTCCGCTGGCGGCGATGACGTCGGCAACGGCCGTGCCAAGGCCGCCGATCACGTTGTGGTCTTCGAACGTGACGATCCGGCGCGTTTCCGCGACGGCCTTGAGAATGGCTTCCTCGTCGATGGGTTTGATCGTGTGCATGTTGAGCACCCGGACGCCCAGGCCCTGCTGCTCCTCGAGAATCTTTGCCGCCTGCACGGCGTGGTAGACCGTCGGGCCGCAGCCAATCACCGTGATATCGGTTCCGGGACGCATCTCGACGGCTTTGCCGATCTGAAACTCGTAGTCCTCGCTCTCGTAAACGCGGGGCTCGAAGCCGCGGCCGATCCGGATGTAGACCGGCCCCTCGATCTCCATGCACGCGCGAACAGTCCTGGCGGTCTCGATGCCGTCGGCAGGCACCACCACCCGCAAATTGGCAAACGCGCGGACTATGGAAAGGTCTTCCGTAGAGTGATGCGTCGTGCCCGCCGACCCGAAAGACGTCCCGCCATGCGTGGCGATGACCTTCACGTTCAGGTTCTGGTAGCAGATGTCGGTGCGGAGAAACTCGCACGCGCGCATCGACGCAAACACCGAAAAGGTCGACACAAACGGCACCAGCCCCGCTTTGGCCATGCCCGCGGCCACCCCGAAAAGATTCTGCTCCGCAATGCCGAAGTTGAAGAACCTGTCCGGGAACTTGTCTCCGAACATGCCGATTTTGGTGGATTTCGCGAGGTCGGCGCTCAACCCGACGATCTCGGGGTGTTTCTCGCCCAGTTCGCTCAACACAAGACCGTAGATCTCGCGCTGGGTGAGCTTATCCGCGTCGTACACGGTCCAGGTCAGTCCGCCTTCGGTTGTACTCATGCCATGCGCTCCAACGATTGCTTGGCCCGTGCCAACAGGTCCCCGCCCAAACCGCCGTAGTGCCAGGCCGGGTCATTCTCCATGAAATCCACCCCCTTGCCTTTTACCGTGTCGGCGACGATCATCACCGGGCCTTTGTCGTTCGCGAGCGCGAACTCGACGGCCCCGGCCAGTTGGTCAAAATCGTGGCCGTTAATGCTGCGCACCTGCCAGCCAAACGCCGCCCACTTGTCGGCGAGGGGTTCCAGGCTCATCACTTCCTCCGTGGGACCGTCAATCATCATGTGGTTGCGGTCGCAGAACGCGGTGAGATTTGACAATTTGTAATGGCTGGCGGCCATCGCGGCTTCCCATATCGAGCCCTCGTTGCTCTCGCCGTCGCCCACAATGCAGTACGTACGCCAGTTCTTCTTGAGAACCCGCGCAGCAAGGGCCATTCCCACGGCTTGCGATAACCCATGGCCCATCGAACCGGTCGAGGCATCCACGCCCACGGCCTTATGACAATCAAGATGCATGCCAAGCTTCGAACCCGTCGCGTTGAATTCCTTCAGGTCCTCCTCGGGGAAATAGCCGCGATGCGCCAACACGACCGCATGGCCTACCCCGCCGTGCCCCTTGCTCAAGACAAAGCGGTCGCGGCCCTCCCAGTACGGCCGCGCCGGATCGATATTGAGATATTTCCAGTAGAGAATGGTGAGGATGTCCGTCATGCTCAACGAACCCCCGATATGCGCGCCGCCGGACCATGCCGTCACGTCGACAATCCTGCGGCGAATCTCAAGAGCGATTTGTTTGAGCCTGGTTTTCTCTTCAGGACTTAGCGGCATGAGGTTCCTCCGGAGAAGTGATTAGTAGTTGAGGATGTGGAATTAATACACGGAGCGGGAACGCACACGGGCTTGTGTTGTGCGATCCTGTACGGCAGCTTGCGCAAATCTTTCCTCCGCGGCCTTCCGCGAGCCAAAGAGCCCGCACGGCGTAACAGCCCATTCTTTAAACCCGGGAGCATCTTTCCAGGCTCGCCACCCGTGTTCAAGAGCCGGGCTCCCGCTTCGCGCCTCATGGAACCAAGCTGCGTGCTGAGTTCGAGCTGTTTCTCCAATTTTGCCACAGAACCCCATGCAAACGACAGGTGACTTGCGAAATGCCCCCTCGAGTCGCGCGCATGCCCCTCCGAGATAGTCGACGGGGCCGACACACCCGCCCGGCGCATCCGGCTCGAAAGGCCGAAGCGCTCGCGGGCCGGGAATTCCTCCGTTATCCGCTCTACGTCTAACGCCAGCTTCATTGCCTTCTGCCAAACCTTCAAATCGAAGCACGTGACAATCGCCGTCATGTTGCTCCCCCACATTGCGCCCTGGAGTGCGCGCTGCCTGCCTCTCCAACTCTCCAGCTCTTTGCTAATCCCTCACCGCTGACTACTGGGAACTCACCATTTTGAACGCCTCATCAGCGATATCCCATGTGCGCTGGAGGTCAGCATCCGCGTGCGCGGTTGAGACGAACCAGTTGTGGTGCGGCGCGAAATAGGCGCCGCGCCGGGTACATTCGGCGCACCACCGCTGGTGCAGCATCATGGTTTCATCATCGGTGATGCGGCAGTATGCCATGCACGGCTCGCCGGTGACCTTCAGGGTGTAGCCGTGGCTCTTCGCGATGCGGATGAGCCCATCGTTGAGTTTCCGGCCGGTCTCGCCGAGCAAGCGGGGCGCATCCAGACGCTGCAATTCGCCGAGGGTCGCGATTGCTGCCGCCATGGGCCCGGCAGAATACCAGTAGCTCCCCGTGTGAAATACGTTCGCGGCATCGTTGCGCAGCGAGTCCACGCCGACGAGGGCGGAAATGGGATACCCGTTCGCGATCGCCTTGCAGAAACAGACGAGATCGGGCTTGAAACCGTACCGTTCGTTGCTGCCGCCGCGGTGCAGGCGAAACCCGCAACGCACATCATCGATGATGAACACGATCCCGTGTTTTCGAAGCAGCGCCTCCACTTTTTGCCAGTACCCATCCAAAGGCAACGCGTTGTCCTCGAAAACAGGGTGGTGATACGGGGTAGCGATGAACCCGGCGATGTCGTGTCCGTCCTCCGCGACGACGCGTTCGAGAGCGCTGTAGTCGTTCCAGGGAATGCGAATGTAATTCTTGTGATCGTCCGCAATGGTGCCGTGATGACCAAGAGCCTGCATCCAGGGCTGGGTGCCGTGATAACCGCCTTTGATAGCGACGATCTTGCTGCGTCCGGTAGCCGCGCGGGCAATGGTGACCGCGTAGGAAGTTACGTCGGCGCCGTTCTTGGCGAAGAACGCCCAGTCCGCGATGGCGACCCGGTCCACCAGCACTTCCGCCAGCTCGACCATTCTCGGCGATGCGGCCGTTGCCGTATCCGCCTGCTGCATCTGCTCGCGAAACGCCTTGTCGACGGCAGGATTCCCGTATCCCAGGATCATGGGGCCGTACGCGCACATGTAATCAATAAACTCGTTGCCGTCGACGTCCCAGAAACGGGCGCCCTGAGCGCGCGCGGCAAACAGCGGGAAAGCCCCCACGTGGGTCAGGGGCGCCGGGCTGAAATGGCCGTAAATGCCGCAGGGAATGACTTTGCAGGCGCGCTCGAAGAGCTTGCGCGATTCCACATATTCGAACGTTTCCATGCGCGCTATCCTTTCGCCGGGCAGGCTCATGCCAAGTACGCGGCGGCCCGGTCCATGATGAGGCCGGTGTTGTCAATGATGGGGATCTTGCCCTCGAGACGGAGCAACCCTTTGCCTGCCGCACTGAACGCATCCATCTTCCCGTTAAGAACATCGTTCGCGGTGCGCCAATCCGCGAACCACATGATGGCCGACGGCCGCGCGGCCGCGCCTTTCCGGGGGACAACGCTCTTCCCGTCGTAGATGATGTGTGCGAGGGGGCCGTCGGGCTCAACCTCGAGTTGCACCGAACCGTTGGGGACAGCCGCGGCAAGCTGTGCGGACACCGGTTCGAGCTCCGCCAGGTGTTTAACCGCAAACGCGCCCGTAAATATCGTTAAGATGGTATTGGCGCGAAGGTAGCCGGGGTCGGTCAGCCTTTCGGCATCGGGCTTTAAGAAATACTCCAGCCGCCGGGTCAGTTCAGTAAACTCGTTCTTCAGAAACCCGAGCCTCGAAAAACCCTTGAGCGGCACGGGGTTCGCGGTGCCCGCAAACATCCCGTTCGCGTGCGCGGGCGAAAAAAAGAACAGTCTCACATCGGCGCGGGGCGGGCGCACGGCATAATGGCGGCACTGCCCCCCTTCGAACACGAGGCCCGCGTGCAGTCCCCCGCGCACCGAAAAATGTATCGCGGTACGCCAATCTCGAATCATGGCCGCAGCGCGCGAATCCAGAACAGGAAGGTCTTCCAGGTTGCGAAGCACCGCATGCAGGTTAAGACGCGCTTTCAGCAGCTCGGTATCCATATCCTATCCCTCGCGCAGGAAGGCTTCATTAATCTTATGTGACACGCGTGGCCCCGCCCAACAGACGCCGGCGATGCTATCACAGGCTGTCGACCGGGTCAATTTGCCCGCCTATTCCCAGTTTCCGAAGCAACCCGGGGTTGTCCTGTTTTGACGGACACGTTGAAACTATGGAGAATGAGGCAAAAGAAGCTTGCTCTTCGGGCTTGACACCGCGGGAGGACTCGGCTAGAATGAATGCGCGTTCAATATAGAATGATGATTCAATCGGGCAGAGAGGAGACAGACCCATGTCCGGTAATAGAAGCATACTCGGGTCCAGGAAACGGCGCCAGCCCGTGGACAGCACAATTCTCGATGCCGCCGAGCTCGTGTTCGGGCGAAAAGGGTATCAGCAGACCACCATGGAGTTCCTGGCCCGCGAGGCAGGAATCTCCGTGGGGAGCATCTACAACCTTTTCGAGAGCAAGGAAGACGTTTACGGCCGCGTGGCGCAGCGAATCGGCGAGTTTGTGATCCGCCGCCTGGAACCGTTGACACGGGCCGGCGACCCCGAAGAGGCGGTCTTGGATCTCATCCGGCTCCGATTGTGCAACTATTCGAACGATCGGCTGTTTTTCCAGCCCTTCTGTTTTCCGGCATACCTGGGCGTACAGCCGGAGCCCGAACGTCTGGGTCCGGAAGTCAACCGTCTGCACGAGAAATACATCGATATCGTGGAACGCATCTTCGCGCGGTGTTTCGCCAAGCTGGGCCAGAAAGGGACGCCGGGAATCAAGATGTCCGTGTGCCTTGAAGGGATGCTTACCGCTTTCACGAGTTATTGGTCCGAGCCGTTGCAGTCCGACAACCTGGCCAAAGTGGCCCGTCACATGCGGACGGTGCTGCTTCGCGGGATTGTGCCGCCCGGCGCCCATCCCGGCGACGAGGCGCCGTCCGTAGCCGAGTCTCGTGCAATCTATATCAGCCGCTACGACCTGGAACGCCTCAGAGAGCTGCTCGAAGTTGTGCGCGCGTTCGGCACAAAAGAGAATCAGAAACACGCGGACATGTTGGACGAGGAGTTGAAGCTGGCCCGGCTCACGAACCCGCGTGAGGTGCCGCCTGATGTGGTAACCATGAATTCCAAGGTGCGCGTCAAGAACCCGAACACGGGCGCGGACCGGGTCTACACGCTCGTCTTTCCGCGGAACGCTGATTTGGCCCCCGAGAATGTCTCGATCCTGAATCCATTCGGAACGGCGATTCTTGGCCGGCGGCTGGGTGACGTTTTTACGGTAGGCGCAGGTGAGGATGCTCCGATGTATGAGATAGCCCAAATACTGTATCAGCCGGAGGCATCCGGGGATTATCATCTCTGATTGCCCGGCACACGCGCGGTGAATGTGCCACGATCATTCCCGATAATACCGCAATTTCCAGAAAATATGACCGCCTTGGAAGTTTAATAGACTCACGGGCATCGGCAAACGGCGCCGATAGCTGCACGAGTGTGGTGGCATCCACGGCTCGGGCATGCGGTTTCGGCCGGTGCCGAAATCCCCCGGATCCGACCGGGAACACGCGTAGAATGGGCTGGGAGCATTGGGGCCTTTTCCGGCAGCGGATTGGCGAGCGCCGGAGACCGCGTCATCCGGCAAAGAAGAGAACCTCGCGCAGACTATCAGGAGTAGAAGCAAAAGGAGCTGGCATATGAGCAAGAAAGAGGCCGTCATAAGCAATTTCGATCAGGCTCGGCTGCAAGAGGTGATTGATGCCATGAAGGCGCAGAGCGGCAAGCGGCAGTGGTCCAGGGGAGACGAATTGCAGCACAAACTTACCGCTTCGAAGGTCCTGGCCCCGACGGAAGTTCCGCCTGATGTGGTCACCATGAACTCGATTGCGCGCGTCCGGGACAAGGAATCGAACCAGGAAGGGGTCTATAACCTGGTCTTTCCGTCCGATAGCAAGCCTCTGGAAGGACGGGTGTCCGTGCTTTCGTCTCTGGGCCTCGCGCTGTTTGGCTCGCGCATTGGCGACGTGGTTGAGTGGGAGACCCCGAAGGGCGTCCGGCTCCTCGAGGTCATCGGGATCATTTACCAGCCAGAGGCCGCAAGACATTGGACGCTGTGAGCGGGTACGAAAAAGGCGCGCGCGCAACGTTTCCACTGTGCGCAGACGAAACGCCACACGTTGGCATATGACGATGCGGGGCGCGGGGGGGCCGCGCTCCGCACAGTACGTTTCCGCGGGGGAAAAACGCTTGAAGTCTTGGCATAGCTGATGCCGGGAGGCACGAAGGCATGGATGAAGCGTTCTCCGTTTCGGGCGGCATTGTGCGTCCGGTGATTCTTTCCCCTTTTTCGAGATATGCGAGGTTGACATGGAAGCAGGCGTCTTGCTGACGGGCATTTTTGTTTTCGCCGCGCGGATTGTTGACGTTTCGATGGGAACGCTGCGAACCATAATGGCTGTTCAGGGCCGTATGCTGATCACGTTCTGCCTGGGATTCGTGGAAGTGATCATCTGGATTCTGGTGGTCGGCACCGTCGTGAGTCAGATCAAAGAATCACCCGCGCTGATTCTGTTCTACGCGCTCGGCTTCGCCTGCGGGAACGCGTGCGGGATATTCGTTGAAGCGAAACTGGCGCTCGGGAACGTCGCGCTCAAAGTCATTTCCGCCAAGGAAGGAACCGCTCTGGCCGACAAGTTGAGAGCCACCGGCCAGCCGGTCACCGTGTTCCCCGGCATGGGAATGCAGGGGCCCGTCGAGCAGCTCTTCATGGTTTGCCGGCGGCGCGATGTCAGCCGCCTGCTCACTATCGTCAAAAATGCCGACCCAAACGCCATGGTCATCACGGAAATGGTCCGGGACGTCAACAGGGTTCTCCACCCGGTCATCGGCGTTCCGCTCACATCGGTCCCGCCAGACACCAAAGAGAATTGAGCGCC
>DAOLNV010000015.1:27319-82129 GCA_035416745.1 Candidatus Hydrogenedentota bacterium
TCATCGGCGTTCCGCTCACATCGGTCCCGCCAGACACCAAAGAGAATTGAGCGCCGGGGCTTGAGGAAAATAGCCGCCGCTTCCCACTCCTATCTGTCTGTCAATCCCCCGCATTCCTCCGAAGTGTTCGACCTTGCTTATCGCAACAAAGGGCGGGTTTTCGCTGACTTACGCGGATGCACTGCGGAGTTATTGAACTTTCCGAAACACAGACGGGCAACATAGATCAAAACATTGTCATAGCTGATAAACTCTTGTCGCGTTCCTGCGCGCCCAAGCCCAGAATTCCTCGTCCATGCATACCTAAACCCTTGTCGCATTTAGATAATCACATGGGGCACGATCCTTGCTCCGCCGACAGGTGGTATAGTCCTGTGAACCTGTAAACAAGGGGGACAAACTGCAATGCTTTCACGCCTGAATTGCTTCGCGTTGTGCGCGTGCCTGTTACTGTCCGCGTCAGGGCCGGCCGGGGCGGATATGTTTCCCTTCAGCGGCTCCAGCGGGATGTACATGCCCGGATATTCCTTGGATTTAAGTGCGCCCGGATTGGCAGAGAATCTGTTCTTGTACGCCGACGTTGGCCTTCCCGACTTTTTGGGATACATGAATGAGCTTGCAGAAGGTGGTGACTACACGGGGCCGGCTTATTACACGGCTAGTACGCCTTATTCTGTGTTCTTGGATTTGCTGGACCTAGAAGCGCCAACAATAACAACAAGGGAAATAGAAACCGGGATAATATCGTGGGATATTGAAGTCTGGCAAGAATACGGGTTTATGTGGTATGCGGAAGCGTCTGGCTCGGCCTCTCTGTGCACGGGTGCGGTCACCTTCCCCGAACTGGGCCTGGCCTTTGACGTATCGGATATAGGTTTCTATGCATTTAACGAGGGTGGAGACCCTTATTCGTACGTCGATGTGGAAGGCACCTTGGACTGCCAGGTCGTCCCGGAGCCGTCGACCTGCGTCCTTCTCGGGGCCGGGCTCGCGGGTCTTTGCGCGAGAGCGAGTCGCCGCTTCAAGGACCAGCGTCATTCGTGATCAGCGGATAGCCGCAAGCCTTCATGGCAACGGGCCCCCTCACGGCGCGGGGGTGACGCTGATCCGCAGGGTTTCGCCGGCTTTCAGTGACACCTCGAGTCCGTTATGCAATTGGCGGCCGGTGTATGTCCTCCCGGCGCCGTCACCAGGCATCGTGACCGTGTAACGGGCTTCGGGCTCGACGGTGAACCATTCGGGGATGGTGTTCATGCGGGGCCAGTCTTTCTCGAAACCCAGGTAGACGCGGTGGCGGGAAACGTCGAACTCGAGCACGCCGCGGTAATCCCCGCTCGCGCGGACTACGATAGCGATGCCCTTGCCCGCGGCTGCCGCGCCGGCCTCGAGACCCTGCTGCCACGGCCGCGCGATCACGCCCTGCGTGTGCATCAGCGAGTGGATGAGCACCGTGCGCACGCCGTTGGACTGCAGTTTCATGGTGCCCCAAAGCTCGCCGTTCTCGAGACGCGAGGGATGGTCAACCAGGTTGTTCTTCGTTTCGCGGTCCACCCACGCAAACCCTTCGGCAACTGGCACGCGGTTCAGCAGGTACAACGCGCCCTCGATCGAGTCGGCATACCCGTCGATGGACTCCCCTTCCCACGCGTAGTTCTCGTAAAGCGGTTTCATGGTGTTCTGAAGCGTTCGCTCGACCCGCGGGCGGTAGGTGTTTGTGCCCGTGGCCATGTCGTAGCAGAGGTAACCCACGTAGTTGTAACCCCAGCCGTCGCTGAGCTGTCCTTTGCCCTGGTCAATGGCGTTGTACATCATGCCGTCTTCGTTGCAACCCCGTTTGAGGATTTCGTCGAAGATCCGTTTCAACCGCGGCGCTTGTTCGGCCGCCTTAGCGGGCCTGTCCGTCGTTTCGACTGCATGAAGCAAGCCCAGCCCGCCGATGATCTCGCAGCCGTGGTCCCGGAGACGCGTGGGGATGAAATTCTCCTGCGCGAAGTAGAAATCAGCGAGCCGGTCGCCCCAGTCGAGGTACTTCTCGTCGCCCGTCATTGCATAGAGCCGCGGCAGCGCCTGGAGGTGGTCGCCGTTGACCTCGATGTTGTCCGAGGGGATTTTGCCGAAGGGTGTTTCGACTTTGGCCGCCGCCCAGAGGTCGTCCTCGATGGCCCGCATGCGGTCGAACCACGCGTCCGGCCCGGTCACTTCGACGACGGCGATGAGGCCGTCCTTCACGTATTCCGATGCCTGGAACACGACTTCGTCCCAGGCGGTGTCCGTGGCTGGCGCGCCCTTCTCGAAGTCCCACGGGACCGGGATGCGGCCGTATGTGTTGCACAGCGCCTGCTCACGGTCGAGTACGCCCCGCACCGGGCCGTTCAGCGCCTCCTTGTCCACGACAAACGCCGCCCATGCCAGGAAGGGATAGCAGTCCGCCGCCGTATCGCGGTAGTTCCACGCGCCGTCCGCCTTGTAGAGACCGGTTTCGGGGTCAATCTTCGTGAGCGCGACCTCGTGCAGCCAGCGGTGCACTTTGTCCAGCGCGTGCCCCGCGATAGCCGCCGACCCCGATGCCTTCTCGAACGCGTCTTGTGCCCGCGCCGGAACCGCGGCTATCGCAAAGATAGCTATCACGGCCCACACCAACTGTTTGCCTGTTTTCATGGCGGCTCAGCTCCCTCTCACTCGTGCGCCGGCATCTTTGAGCAACAGTGTATCGCCTCCTCCGGAAGATTGCCACCGGCGCCCAACCACAGCCGCCCGGCCGGTGATCAGACACGTCAGACGGGCTGGACTCGTGACACCGGTCAGCCGGATCCGGCGGACGGGCCCGCCACGCCCGACTGCGAGGGCTTGCTTAAACGGAGGGCCGGTTTTCTGATGGGGGCGGGCGGCGCTGAGCTCGCCGCTACTCGATCCGGTAGCTGAAGAGGTCGGCGTTTCGCAAGCGAAACCGCAGCCGTATGGGCCGTTCGAGGGGGAGCCCGTCGCGATTCTTCCAACGAACAGGCTGCCGCACGTCATCGCGCTTCAGAGGCGTGCAATCCGGGTCGCCATAGCCCGCCACCGGGTTGCCCGACGCGTCCAGCACAGCCACAGCCACGGCGCCGCCCGACGCCGCGGCGTTCACGGTCAGCCTATCGCCTTCGGGACGCAGCGGGACGGTTTCGATAACCCCGCCCGCTTCGCCAGCGTGCAACGAGCACCAGCCGTCCAGCCGCCATGCCGCGCGCGCGATGCTGATCTGTTTCTTCGGGATATAGCCGCCGTGTGTGGTGGTGATGGCGCTGTAGTACATCCACACCTCGTCCCCGGTCACAATCGGCTGATTTGCAACGCCGAGGATGCATCCTGCGTCATAATCATACGGGCCGTTGGGGATCACGGGCGACCGATCTTCGGACCGGTTCCAGTGCCGTCCGTCGCGGCTGTGGACCAGCTGGACATCGATCGGGCCGTCCTGTCCGCTTTGCTCCGGGCCGCTGACGGAAGGCGGCCCCATGTACCGGAAGTGGGTGACGAGGCCGAGCCACTGGCTGCCGTACCTGAACGCCGACATGTTGTAGAAATGGGAACAGCGGCCGCCCTCGGCGCGCGTCTGCCGGTCATCGGCCTCGTCGGGCGCCATGACCAGCTCCGGCTCGGTCCATGTCTGCATATCTTTGCTCACTGCCAGATAAACAAGCCGCCGGGTTTCGCCCCGGTACTCGTGGGACAGCTTGTGAAATGCGAAGTACTGGCGCGTATCCGGATCGTAGGCCAGGGTGCACGTGTCGCCGCCGGGCAGAACGGGATTCTTGTCGTAGAACTCCCAATGCAGCCCATCCGGCGAATGCGCCACCCAGTAACCCCGATCCCCGCCGCTTTTTTGGTACCCGAGCATCTTGTAACGTTGCCTCGGGTCCGATGCGTCGGCCTCGTGGATGATGCTGGGACTGTGCAGCTTGATGTCGAGCAGATTGTTGTCTTTCGAACCCTCGAACTCGACCAGTCCCAAGTTCGGACGCTCCCAGTGGATGCCGTCGTCAGACGTGGCATACAGCAACAGGTTGGGATACCCCATGTACCACATCCGGCAGCCGGTCCCGTCCTCCCGCGGCAGTGCCGTGCCGTACACATAGATGCGGCGGTCGATGTCCGTGCGTTCCCACGGCTTGTCCGCCGTCAACACGGGCTGCTCGAGCTTGCGGCAGGCACTGCTCCTGCGTACGACGCCGTCCTTATGCGCAAGCATGACATCGTCGACGAAGAGTTGCGCTTCTTTGCCTATGGAGGCCCCGGCATGGTCCGCCGCATACGAGACACTTGCGCAACCGCACCAGGCAGCCAACACCGCGGCGGCACATAGCCCCGCGCGCAGCGTGTCATCGAGACTCAACGCATAACGCATCATGATCCCCTGTTGGATTGCTGACTCACGTGAAGGTTCGTATTTCCCGTCTTTGCTTATTTAACCATAATCCAAGCGACGGATTCAGATTGTCCGCAGGGTCATGTACCGCGCCCGTCCCGCCAGCGTTCTCTGGTGCGGCATGAGCGTATTGTTGATGGCCCGCCTTCGCCCGGCCCGCGAGATGCAGCGCCGGAGTGAAGTTGATCGCGGCAGCCTGCGCGGCTACCATGGCGGCATGTTTGCCTTTCTCAGAGGGGTCGTTGCACAGAAGAAGCTCAACCGCGTTGCCCTGGACGTGGGCGGCGTGGGGTTTGACGTATTGGTGCCGGCCGAGGTGCACCGGCGGCTGTCGGTGAATGCCGAGGCCACGCTGCTTACCTATTGCCACATCCGCGAGGACACGTTTCAAATCTTTGGGTTTCTTCGCGAAGAAGAGCGCGCGCTTTTCGAAATGCTGCTGGGCATTAACGGGGTGGGCCCCAAAGTAGCCCTGGGGGTTTTGTCGGCCATGTCCGTCCAGCAGTTCGGGCAAGCCGTTCACGACAGCAACGTGGCGGCTTTCACGAGAGTTTCAGGCGTGGGCAAGAAGACCGCGCAGCGCATTCTGCTCGAGATGAAAGCCAAGCTTGGCGAGGACGCCGAGCTGAGTCTGATCCTCGGCGAGACCGAAACCGATGCATACCCCCAGGAAGACGACGTGATCGAGGCGCTTACCTCGCTCGGATGCACCATCGGCGAAGCGCGGAAAGCCGCGGCGCAGGCCCGGATGAAACTCGGGGCCGATGCGCCCCCTGAGGAACTGGTTCGGGCAGCGCTGCAATCCATGGCCAAACTGAAACCGAAGTGAGCCGCCCGCGGCGGTCCGTATCGGCGCGGAACGCCCGGCACTCGAACCGTAAACGGAAGCTATGCAAAAGGACGAAGTCCTGGACCCGAGTCCGCGCGAAGACGAGCGCGAGCTTGACGAGCAGATCCGCCCGCACCGGCTGGACGATTTTCCCGGCCAGGAGGCGATCAAAGAGCGGTTGCGCATCTCGATCGAGGCCGTCAAGGCCCGTGGCGAGCCGCTCGACCACATTCTGATGTGCGGTCCGCCCGGGCTTGGCAAGACCACGCTGGCCCGTATCCTTTCGAACGAGATGGGCGTCGATATCAAATCCACCGCGGGACCGGTCGTCGAGCGCCAGGCCGACCTCTCGGCCATCCTGACCAGTCTCGAAGAATTCGACATTCTGTTCATTGACGAAATCCACCGGCTGAACCACGCGGTGGAAGAAACCCTGTACTCGGCGATGGAAGATTTTGAAGTCGACATCATGCTGGGCAAAGGGCCCACCGCGCGGTCCCTCAAGATCGGCCTCAAACCGTTCACCCTTATCGGCGCCACCACGCGCGCGGGACTGTTGACGCCTCCCTTGCGCGCCCGCTTCGGCGACATGTGCCGCTTCGACTTCTATTCGCCCGAGGAATTGAAGGTCATTGTCAAACGCTCGGCGCGCATCCTTGCGACACCGATCGACGAGGGCGGCGCCTACGAGATCGCGCGCCGCTCGCGCGGTACGGCCCGCATCGCCAACCGCCTGCTGCGCCGCGTGCGCGAATACGCCGAAGTCAAGGCCGATGGGGCCATCACCCGCGAAATAGCCGATGCCGCCCTGCGCCTGCACCGGATCGATGAACTCGGGCTGGACGACATGGACAAAACCATCATTTCTACCATCATCGACAAGTTCAGCGGCGGCCCCGTGGGCGTCAACTCCCTTGCGGTCGCTATCGGAGAGGAACCCCAGACCATCGAAGAGGTCCACGAGCCGTACCTGATCCAGCTCGGCTTCATCAAACGCACGTCCCAGGGCCGCGTCGCCATGCCCGGGGCATACAAACATTTCGGCCTGACCCCGCCGGAGAGTCCACAGGGCGCGCTGTTCTAGCGCTGATAAATCCAGAAAAGACCCGCATAAGCCCTCTTTCCCCGCGCGTGTGCCGCCGCAGGGAACTATTTTGCAGTCCCCGGTGATCAATCTCCGCGTAAGTGTTCATTAGTATGAGAAAGGGAAACGATGTGCATATTCGCCGTCAATCTAGTAAAATAAGATTGAATGAATACGGCGGGGAGTTCGTCTGTATGTACGGGCGATCGAGTGGGGCCTGCAAGAACCATCCCACTTCCCGTGAACAATGAGGCCGCTCAGCCGTTGAATAATCGGGAGCAGACAGCGGTATTAGAGAGAGGGTATGGCGGTC
The DNA here is from genome assembly GCA_035416745.1 of Candidatus Hydrogenedentota bacterium. NCBI lineage: Bacteria > Pseudomonadati > Candidatus Hydrogenedentota > Candidatus Hydrogenedentota bacterium. The sequence goes on from DAOLNV010000015.1 coordinate 33,951, forward strand.
TCCATTTTTTGTCACCAAAAGTGACGCATAAAGCGTCTATAAGAGAGAGACGGCATTTGTTGAAGCAAGGAACGCGGAAGCTCATGGAACGCAGAAGGCACATACGGCACGGCATCGAGATAGTGGCGTGGCTCTACGAGCCTTACGAAGAACGCCCCTCGCATATGCGTTCCGCCGATTTATCGTTGTCGGGGGTTCGGTTTACCTGGCTACGGCCCCATGTGCCCGGCACACCCCTCTTGATCCGGCTGCAGCTGGGCGAAACCGGCCCGGCCATCGAGTGCAAAGGGCGCGTGTGCTGGTCCGTTCCGCTCAGAAATGGCTTGCATTATTTCGGTGTGCGCTTTCTGGATATGACTGAAGACGAAATCGAGCATTTGGAGAACTTTCTCAACGTCACCAAGGCCAGGCCCGTATTGGCAGCAGTGTAACCTCCCGTACGACACCACGCTTGCCAACCCCGATCCGATCCTGCGGGCCTGGCCTTCCCCCATTCTCGGCGGCAATCAAGCCGTACCGGGTGTCGCATTTCGGACGGGACTTGGCAAGTCCGCTTCGTTTTGGTACAATCAGGACCATGACAAAACAAGACGTTTCGATGCGAAACAACCCCGAAGACGTTGGTATGCAGGTGTTGCTTGCCAGCGGGGACGCTCCTTACGCAAGTACGCTGGCCCATTTCCTGGAAACCGAAGGGTACCACGTCCAGCGGTGCCACGATGCGCGGGGGGTCCTGCGGCTCGTAGGCCGAAACACGTTTGGGACCATCGTTCTGGACATGGAGCTGGACGAAGAAAGCGACTTGGACCTGGTGACCTATATCCGGCGTCAGACGCCCGATACGCAACTTATCCTGATTGTTGAAATCGCGAAGCTCGAAAAGGCCTTGGCGGGCATTCGCCGGGGCGCGTTTTTCTACCTTCCGAAGAGTTCCGCGCCCTCGGATGTGGCGCTTGCGGTAAACAAGGCCCGGCGCAACCTGCAGACGCAAACCGCGATACAGGATTACGAGCAGGACCTGTTTCAAGAGTTCATTGGCGACTCGAAGGCCATGAAACGGGTCATCGAGGTGATCACGAAGGTAGCGCCCACCGACAGCACGGTCCTGATCCTCGGGGAGAGCGGGACCGGCAAGGAGATCATTGCCAACGCGGTCCACCGTTTGAGCCGGCGCCGTGAGATGCCGTTCATCGCGGTCAACTGCGCTGCCCTTCCCGAGCAGCTGCTCGAGAGCGAGATGTTCGGCCACCTCAAAGGGGCGTTCACTGGGGCCGATTCCAACAAGCGCGGCCTGTTCGAAGAAGCCGACGGCGGTACCATCTTCCTCGATGAGGTGGGGGAGATGAGCCTGGCCACCCAAGCCAAACTGCTGCGGGTGCTCCAAAACGGCGAGATCCGCCCCGTGGGGGCGTCCTCCTCTTCCCACGTTGATGTGCGCGTGCTGGCCGCCACCAACCGGAACCTTGAGGAAGCCGTAGCCGAACGCCGTTTCCGTGAAGACCTCTACTTCCGGCTGAACGTCATCCAGGTGCGCGTGCCGCCGCTGCGCGAGCGCATGGATGCATTGCCCCAGCTGGTCGGGCATTTCGTGTCGCAGATGAGCCGGCGCTTCGGCAAACGCGTGCAGGGCTTCGATGAACAGACCCAGGCCTACCTTCGCAACTACAGCTACCCGGGCAACGTCCGCGAACTCGAGAGCATCATCGCCCACGCCATTATTATGGCCGACGGCGATATCATCCGGGCGCGCGATCTGCCCGAGCAGGTGCGGGCGGGCGGCAGCGCGCCGTTCGCATTGCCCCACTACGCGAGCGAGAGTATCCCTACGCTGAAGGAAATGGAAGAGCAGCTCATCCGCCAGGCCCTCGATAAGCTCTCCGGCAACCAGACCGAAGCCGCCGATAAACTCGGCATCTCCCGCTCCACTCTCTGGCGAAAAATGAAAGAATACGGCATCCGCGCGGACTAGACCCGGCATCTCGCCCGGTTACGCGGAAGGTTCGCAAAGGCCTGGAAGACCAGGAAAAGCCCAACGCTGTCCGCACAGCAGACTCAGGGCAGGCCGCGAGGTAACGGCGTATCGAGACACACCAGATTGACGGCCGGCGCCATCCCGGATCCGTCCCGCCGGAACCTATGCGTGCGGTTTCGGCCCCTCCTGCAGCGACTGAGTCGAGAAAGCGGCGCTTGGGCGGATGACAAGTTCCTGCGTAGGGTAGGCGAACTGGACGCCTTCCTCCTCAAACCGGCGGAAAATGGTCAGATTGATGTTCTGGTGAATGTCCATGTAGACGTTGTAGTCGCTATCCAGCACGTAGTAGACGACCTCGAAAACGAGCGCGAAGTCGCCGAATTTCTGGAAATGGGCGCGGTCGAACCGAGTCCGCGGATTCGCCTGAATGCTTTCACGGATAAGACAGGGGATGCGTTCCAGTTTTTCGAGGGGGGTCTGGTACACCACACCGATGGAAAAGACGACGCGCCGCTCTTTCATCCGTTTGTAGTTGCGGATGCGGCTGCTGGTGAGGTCGGCGTTCGAAAAGACGATCTGCTCGCCCCACAGGCTGCGGACGCGCGTTGTCTTTATGCCGATGTTCTCGACCATGCCCGACTGCTCGCCGACAATGATGAAATCGCCGACGGCGAACGGTTTGTCCAGGATGATGGCCACGGAGCAGAAGATGTCGCCCAGGATGTTCTGAAGCGCAAATGCGATGGCTATGCCGCCGATGCCCAAGCCCGCGACAAGCGCCGTGATTTCAAAACCCAGATTCTGCAGCGCCACCAGCAGGGCCAACGACCACACCGCCACCTGCGCGGCGAACGACAGGATGCCGAACGACGATACCCGGCTGGGATCCTCGCGCCCCCTGCGCAATCGGGCGCTGTTGATGTAGCGGCGGATGAAGTCGCTGGCATATACCGTAGCCTGAAATGTCAGGATCAGTGTCACGAACGGTTTGCCGACAAACGTGCTGGTTGCGCGGAGCCATTGGAGCGACAGGAACAGGATGACGACAAAGATGCACGCCTTCCTGGTTTTGCGCAGCACTACCAGCAGGAGCCGCTGCATCATACGGCCGGACTCGCGGCGCCGTTCGAGCCGGCGGCTTGCCACAACGCGCCGAAGAATGCTGCGCGCGGCGAGCGCGGCAATCCAAAGGAGGATGAATGTGCCTCCCGCATATCCGAGGTGCTCGAGGGTAACGTCCCACCGCTGCCACCCGAGCAGTTCCTGGCGCCATTTTTTTTGAATCTCTTCGAGCGGGGCCGTGTCTTTTTCTTGCGCTTCAGCGTCTGCAGCGTCGCCCGCTGAAGCGGTCTCTCCCTCGGTTACTGTCGACCCCGCCGGGTTTTCGGCTGCGAGAGCGGGCGGCGCGAACGCAGGCGAAACCGCGATGATGAAGAGGATAAAGAGCGCGAAAAGAAAGAACCTCCTGCGAGAAACCCTCATGCCCGTAAAATCTCCTTCCCGTCCCGTCGATATGGATAAAATCCCTGAGCATGAGTTGGAGATACCATAGTCCTTGTGTGTGTTGCAAAAAACAGGCCCGTGCCTGGTGACGCGTGCGTTGGTTCTGGTCGCGCCGTTTAGTAAAATCTCTGTATTCGGAGCCATGCCCCCGAGGAGGTCTTATACGATGCGTTTCTCGCTTTACACTGCCCTTATTCCGTTCGTTGCAGTCCTGTGGAGTCCGTGTGTCGCCGCCGCGCCGGTCGGGAGCGAAGACGTCGAAATCGAGACCGCACACCTGAAGGTCACGCTGCCCGCCGATGGCCCCGGCACGGTGTCGTGGTTCGGGCTTCGCGGCAGCGCGCATAACCAGGCGTCCGGCGACGGCCTCCTCCTCGAGGGATTCGGCGTGGGCAGTTTCTACATCCCCAACCGGCGCCTCAACGTCAATTTCGAGGTCCTTGAAGGCGTGTCGGGCCGGCCGGTCCTGCGCTACTCCTACGATTGTGACGGCCCGAACATCGCGGGTCTCAAGAGCCAGCGCCTCATCGAGCCCATGCCCGACGAAGCATCCCTTCGCGTCCGCTGGACCGTCGAGAACGCGGGGACCGAAGACCAATGGGTAGCGCCGTGGGTGCGGGCCGAGCTTGCAGCCGGGGGAAAGCTGGACGCAGCGGACCGCATCGACGCACCTACGCTGGGCGGCGTTCGTTCCATCAAGATGAGCGGCTTCGTCCCGGCGTCGCGCAATTGGATTGCCGTCACCGATGCCCAATCGCGCGAGACCGTTTACGCCGTATTCGATGCGGAACATCTCCATTCGTTTCTTATCGAGCCGGAGCTGGACGGCGACCATTGCGCGATCCAGGCGGCGTACGTGCCGCGTCTGTTCAAAGCGAAAACCACGTGGGAAACCGCATACCGTGTGAACATGGTGCGCGGCTTGTCTCACGTGGATTTCGCCACCACGGAATTGGCGGCCCAGGTGGATTACGAACCCGGCCGTCTGACCGTGCTCCTTGCGGGAACACGAGATCTGCCGCCCCTTGTGATCAAGACGTCCATCCTTGCGCAAAACGGCCGCGTCTGGAAACTCGAACCCAAACAGTTCGACCTCGATATCGACACCGTGGTTCGGTGTACGTACGATTGGACCGCCCCGGCCGACGGGCCCTATGACCTGGTCGCCCTTTTCGAGAAAGACGGCGCATCCTTCAATCTTGGGGAGGACCTCAACGTGCCTCATGGCGCCTTAGATACCCAGTTCTGCACCGGCAAGGCCGCCTCCTGGAACATGGAGGCCTGGACCAACGCTCCCCACGCGCTCGATCGCCAACCGCGCACCCTCAAACGCACCATGGCCGCCCGGCACGAGACCGCGCTCTGGGCGGAACCCGCGCTGAACAAGATCTTCCGGGATGACCAGCCTGTTGCCACGGGCACGGTTGAACCGGCCGTCCGCGTCAGTCTCGCGCGCAACGAGCGGGAATCCGTCCAGCTTGTCCTGCGCCCGCCGGAGGGCGGCGACTGGCTTGACGTGTCCCTCCAGATTCCCGATCTGCTCAACGGAGAAACCAATTCCCGTCTCTCGGCCGAGAACATCCGGGCCTACCGGGTCAATTACTGCCCGGTCACCGTGCCGAGTCATTTCGAGGGGCCCACGGGAAGCTGGCCCGATCCGCTTGAGCCGCTCACGCCGTTTACCGCCCGGGGCGGCGTTTGCAGCCCGTTGTGGATAACCGTCTATGCGCCTCCGGGCACGCCGCCGGGCATGTACCGCGGCTTGGCCGAACTGGCGTCCTCGAACGGCGGTCCCGTCGAGTTCTGGCTCGAAGCCACGGTCTACGATTTCGAACTGCCCCAGCCCCCCGCGCTGAAGACCGATTTCGGATTCTGGCTGGACGGCGCGCTCGCCATGTGCAAACACATGGGATACAGCGGCGCCGCCGCCCAACTGGGACAGGCATACCTCCAGGACGCGGCCGAGCACGGCGTTACGCTGCGCGACCTGAGCGCTCTGCCCGCGGAGAGCGCGGACTATGCGGCCAGCCTGGCGGCGTACGAGAAGCGCCTGCCCGTGCTGCAGGACGGTGGAACCACTACCTATGCGGTCCCATCGTCCCTGCTCGATGCGCCGGAACAACTCAAGATGGCCAACGCATTTGTCAAAGGCCATGACTTGTCCGGCAGGGCCTTTTGCCATATCGGCGATGGGCCGCCGGAGCCCGCATGGCCCCGCTTGTTCGAACGCATGCAGGTCTGGCTGGACACCGCCCCGCAGATTCCCATGATGGTTTCGACCTACGGTCTGCAGCCCTTCCTGTCCGACGCGGCGCAGATTTGGTGCGTTCATCTTCCAATGTTCGATACCGTAAACGGGAAGATCATCCTCGAGCGCGTTCAGAAAGGCGGCGAAGTCTGGTGCTACATCGATCAGAGCCCCCCACGGCCGTACGCCAACTTCTTCGTGGATTATGCGGCCATCGAGCATCGGGCCCTGTTTTGGCAATTGTGGGCACTGGGGGTCCGGGGCATGCATTATTGGAGCGTTAATTCGCTTCCGGCCGGGCGCGATCCCCGGGCAGGCCTCGTAGATATCACCCCGGTCAACGGCGACGGCTTCCTGGTATACCCCTCGGCCAGCGGCCCCGTCCCCTCGATTCGATGGGAGATCATTCGAGACGGCATAGAAGACTACGGTTATCTGGTCCTATTTCGCGAGCTGCAGCGGCGGGCCGAGAAATCGGGGAATCGAGCCTTGCTGGACCGTGTACGCCCGGCGGCCGATCTCGGCCCGGTGGTACCGGACCTGGTTACGTTCACGCGGGAGCCCGAAGTGATGATGCAAAAACGCGACGCCATTGCGCGGGCCATCGTCGAAATGCAGAAGGCGCTTGCGCGCTGAGAGCAGGACGGCCGTACGCGCCGGTCTCCGGTCAGGGCATGGTGATGCTTCCGAGCGTCGCCGGACGTCTTGCTCCTGTTGCTGACAGAATGTTGGTGGAGTTTCCGAAAATGGTTTCGTTGGCCAGGATACAGGCGCTGAGCGGGTCCACAACGTTGAAGGCAATGCCATAGCGGTCGGTTTTGCGGACAATTGCGTCTTTGATGCCCGTTTTCACGTTGCGCATCAGAGTTCTGTTTCGAAGCCCCTCGCCGCTCAGAATCAGGCGCGAGATCGAGTAACCGGGATATACGAACCGTGTAAACGACCGCGTGATGCTGTAGCCCACCGCCATGGTTACGGTGGCGATCATGTCTTCCAGCGAATGGTCTCGCCTTCCGTTCAACGCGTCACGAAGGTACTCTTCCGGGCCGAATTCGTCGCGGCTGGTACTCTTGGGCGGCACCCGCGAGAAATAGGCGTGGCTCAACAGATAGTCGAGAAACTCATCGATAACCAGCCCTTTGCCGGCGATGGCGCCGTCCCGGTCGCGCGTCTGGGTAGCGTGGGTAAGCAGCCGCACGGAACTGTCAATGCTCACCAGGCACGGCCCGACGTCGAACGCTATCATGTCCTTCATTTCCGGCGTCACCACCGTAACACTGGCGAACCCTCCCAGATGCAGGCACGCAACGACGCGGTCCGGCCGGTGAAACAGCACCCAGTCCGCGAACGGATGCAGTACATTTCCCTGCCCGCCAACGGCCATGTCGGAGCTGGCAAAACCGGATACGACCGGCAGGTTCGTGCGGGCGGCAATGACGCTGGGTTCGCCAATCGAGAGGTGGCCCGAGATGGTATCACTGCCTCGGGACGGCAGATGCGCTGCCGTGTACCCTGGCGACGAGATGAAATCCACCTCGATGTTTTCCGAGCGGGCCACTTCCTGAAGGCCTGCCGCCACTTCAGCAAGCTCGGCGCCAAGTTCGAAGCTCAACGCCGACAGTTCTCGCCCCGTCTTACGCGCCGACAAGAGCCGGTTCTGCAGTCCCGGGGGATGGCGGAAATGCTTATCCTTCACAACCTTGATAAGCATTTCGGGTCCGAACCCCTTGATGCGGACCAGCGCCGCGTCCACGCCCAGACACGCACTGTCGGTGGTCAGTCCGATGGCGTAGCGTACCAGCTTTTCTCGAATGCTCCCCAGTTCCATACCACCCTGCCGTTAAAAGGACGGTCTGCTATCCGTTCTGTACGATTGCACTCCTCCAACAGTGTACACCAATTTTCTTGGAAAATGTAAACCGGTTGCGGATTTTTCCAACGTATCCCGGGGTCTGACTTTCCAGCCGGTCAGACCATAGCAGGAGCCGTCGGCACGGTGAGAGGGCAGTGTGCGTGCGGGACGTGCCATAAGCACCGACCCCGCGGAAGGGTTTTGGGGTCTCCCACCGCAACGGCGCCAAGGCACAAGGAGAATAGCGCCCGACCGAACTGAAACGACCGGCGGGGCCGCCGGCCCCACATCTTGGAGAACCAGGAATCGCTGGCCTGGCCGCACGAGAACCGGCCTTCCAGACGGGCCGGGGGCGTTCTGGCGGGGCGGATTGTCAGATGAAAAGGGCTCACTTCCCTTGCTCTTGTGCGGCCTCTAGCACCGCTCGCAGATTACCCGAGGCCCCGGCAAGGAGTTCCCGGGCTCTCTCGACGGACATGCCGAGTCGGCACATCACGACCGCGGTCCGGATATCGTCGTCCGCGTCATGCAACAAACGCGCCGCGCTTCTGGCCTCGAGCCCCAATAGCGCCTGCAGTATCGCCACCGCGCGCCGCCGCAGCTTCTGGTTTGTGGGCCGCATCCCCACCATCATTCCCTCGAATACGCGCCCGCTCAACGCCATGGCGCCCGTCGAGATCGTGTTGAGCGCCATTTTCATGGCCGTGCCTGCTTTCAGCCGCGTCGAACCGGCGACGATCTCCGGCCCGGTGTCGATGGCTATGGTCAATTCCGCCGGGCTTTCCGCGCAGATGCTGCAACATAAAAGGACGGTTCTCGCGCCGGCATCGCGGGCCCGGACCAATGCCGCCAACGTGTAGGGCGTGGTTCCCGACGCTGCAATGCCTATCACTACGTCAGATGTCCCTATGGGAGGCTGCACATTCTCGAGGTCGCGCAGGGCCGCGCCGGTGTCGTCTTCCGCGCCCTCCGCGCTCGTTCGCAATGCCGCGTCTCCCCCGGCGATTATGCCGAGGACGCGGCCCGGGTCTACCCCGAACGTTGGCGGGCACTCCGAGGCATCCAGTACTCCGAGGCGTCCGCTGGTGCCTGCTCCGATATAGATAAGGCGGCCCGTGCCCGAGAGCGCCGCGGCCGCCCATTCCATCGCCAGCGCTACAGAGTCCGAAACCCGGGCCACCGCCGCGGGCACCTCTGAATCCAGGCGGTTCATGGCCATGACAATCTCTTTCGGAGACAGGCGCTCCAGGAACACGTCCTGTATGCGGGCCTCGGCCGGCGCCCGCCGGGCAGGTTTTCGCCGTCCTTCCGTGGCCAGCACGGTCTTGGGAAGGTGGCGGGCCTGCACCAGGGCCAGCGCAGCCCGGTGGCCGCGCACGGGGGCCAGTCGCGGCGCCGAACGCACGCCCAACGCCTCGAGCCGATGGCGAAAGGCTTCGACATAGCGCGGGCAGTGTTCGAACAATCCGCCGTTGAGCAGCACCGGGGCGTCTTCGGGCAACTCGAGTTTCCTGAACCCCGCGCGAACCTGCTCTGCCATGAGACCGGCTTGTTCCGCGATGCAGGCGGCGGCCACCGCGTCCCGCCCGGCCGCGGTGGCCACGGTTTCCGCCAGCCGGGCGATGTCGCGCATCGACGCATGCCATGCCCACGGCACAAGCATGCGAAACGATTCCACTCCGGCGGCCTTGGGCAACAGGTCCACCAACACCGTCTCGGGTCCCAGGCCGTCCAATGCGTGCCCGGCGGCTTTGAGCGCGCTCTGTCCGATTTGATAGGCGCTGCCGCAGTCGCCGAATGCCGCGCCCCGGCCCCCGACGAAATCCGACCTTCCATCAGGCATTTGCGCCACCACGCTTGACCCGGTTCCGGCGATTGCCAGCACCCCCGCTGAGTCGCCTATGTTTGCGAAAAGGACGGGCCGGATGTCGTCGCACACTACCGCACGGGCGGCCCTGAACTGTTCACATAAGCGGTTGGCCAGCCAGGATGCCATCCCTGATGTCCAGGCGCCCGACAATGCGACTCCAACCGCCTCGGGTTCGAGGCCCGTACCAGCCAGCGCCTCTCTTCCCACCTGCGTCAGTACCCATATGCACGCGTTCACGCCCAAGGCGACAGGATTGGAGGCCCCTCCCCGGGCTTCTCGAAGCAGATGGCCCTCTTCGTCGTACAATCCGGCCCGCGTAGCCGTTCCACCTCCGTCAAATGCCAAGTAGTGTCTCATGCCAGTACCAGTCCTTCGGGCGGCCGCCAATCCGGGCTGTACCGCGCCAGCGTCCCCTTCTGGATTCCCCCGGAAACCGCGATGTCTTTGTATAGATATGCCGAGGGGTTTGGAGTCCGCGCCAATGCGGCCCGCCCCACATGCACAAGCCCGTAACGCGCTTCGTATCCCCGGTCCCACTCGAACCCGTCCAGCAACGAGCGGTACATGAACCCTCTCAGCTCGGTTCCGTTGGCGAGAGCGCGCTGGGCCGTTGCGACGTGATTCAAGAGGAAATGCCGGCGCGCGCGGTCATCTTCCGTGGCGAGCCCGGTCCCCAGAACCATCAGCGGTTTCCTGAACGCGGCCAAATCGTGCAACACCCCGGCCAATCCGTCCGAGTCCTGTTCGCAGTCGTAAACTCCCGCACGTTCACCCTGGTTGTTCACGCGAACCGCGAACGTCCCCTTCCCCGGGCGAAACCGGACGTATTGAGCGCCATAGTACGACACCCCGATGAAATCCGCCGTATCCGCCAGGGCTCGATTCTCCCCGAATGGCCGCGGCCATTGCCCGGACGTCAACACGCGGGGCCATACGGTATTCGAGAGCGCACACTCCCCCCGGACCGCCCGGAGATCCCAAGAGCTGGAAACATCAAAGGGCCGCAACGTTTCAGCATGTACGCTCAGGCCGATTCTCGCATCCGGAACCTTCTCGCGAAACCTCCGGAACGTTTCCGCATGGGCCAACGCCATGTGCCGAAGCGATTTCCAGGCGGCCCACATGTTCCGCGCCCCGGGCGGCCAAAGTCCCCGCATGTAGCCCATGCGGAGAGCCGTCACAGGGGTAAGCATAGGGAGCCAATACCGGCATGCTTCCCCGAGGACCCCCGCAACTTCCCCGGCGTACCGAGAGAAGATCTCCGCCGCTTCCGCCGCCAGCCAGCCTCCGCGCAAAGCAAACCACGCTGGCACGGTCACCTCATGGAGGGCCACGACGGGTTCGAGTCCTTCCGCGCACATCGCTTCGAGAACGGCCCGGTAATGCTCGAGAGACAACCCGTCCACATGGCCCTCCCGGGGTTCTATGCGGCTCCACTCCAGTGACACGAGAAGCGCGTTCAAACCAAACAGGCGCGCCAACCCGATGTCCTCGCGAAAGCGGTTCCAGTGGTCCGAACCCGCCTGAGAGGTTGATTCACCCGCAATGCGCCCGGGGCGCTGCTCCCACCGCCACCAGTCGCTATCAAAATGCCCCCCCTCAACTGAGTGCGCTGAAAGGGTCGCGCCCCAAAGAAACTCGGATGGGAATGGTCTCACAAGCGCCTGCTTTCTAACCGCCAACTACCCGGCAACCGCCATTTTCAGGGGGACTCGGCTGGATGTGACCGGGCTGGCCAGCCGCAGCTTCACAAGGCGCCAGTATGCGGTTTCGTTTCCTGTTACTCAAACCATATACTAGACAGAAGCTGGCTGGGCACGGCTTGACAATACCGGATAAAGAGGATAGAATATATCCACATTTTGCGCCTCGGCCACTGTTGGCCTCTAACCAGGAGGAAATCGTCATGAGCCTCATGTATTGCGATCAATGCGAACAAACCCGGAACGGGAAAGCCTGCACCGACGTGGGCGTGTGCGGCAAGAACGCCGACGTTGAGTCGTTGCAGAAGATTCTGCTGTACGGTTTGAAGGGCATGTGTGCGTACAAGCACCATGCGCGCCGTCTGGGCAAGACGGACCCCGAGATCGACGCTTTTGTCGAAGATGCCCTGTTTGCCACGGTTACCAACGTCAATTTCGACATGGATACGCTGCTTGAACTGGTCCTGAAGTGCGGTGAAATGAACTTGCGCACGATGGAGTTGCTGAACGACGGGCATGTGGAGACATTTGGCAAACCCTCGCCCGTCGACGTCAAGGAGGGCATCCAGGACGGCCCGGGCATTCTCGTCACGGGCCATGACATGGTGGATCTCATCGATCTGCTGGAACAGACCAAGGGCACCGGAATCAAGGTTTACACCCACGGCGAGATGCTTCCCGCGCACATGTATCCCAAGCTGCGCGCGTATTCGCATCTTGCCGGCAACTACGGCGGGGCCTGGCAGAAACAGCGGATGGAATTCGAGGCGTTCGGCGGCCCTGTTCTTGCTACCACCAACTGCGTGCTGATTCCCAACCCCGCGACCAACACCTACCTTGACCGTTTGTATACCACGCGCGTCACGGCGGTGCCGGGGGCGAAACGCCTCACCACGAACGATTTCTCCGAGGTCATCAAACGCGCCAAGGAGATCGGCCCATTGAAGCCGTCCGAACTGGTCACTCGGACCATCGGGTTCCATTACACCACTATCCTCGACATTGCGGACAAGGTGGTGGACGCGGTCAAGTCGGGCGCCATAAAACACTTCTTCGTTATCGGCGGGTGTGACGGGGCCGAGCCGGGCCGCAACTATTTCCGCGATTTCGCTTACAGCGCCCCCGAGAACTCGATCATCCTCACCATGGGCTGTGGGAAGTACCGCATTCGTGAACATGACTACGGCACGGTGGCTGGGCTGCCCCGGTTGCTTGATATGGGCCAGTGCAACGACTCGTACGGCGCAATCCAGGTTGCCCTCGCCCTTGCCAAAGCTTTCAACTGCGGCGTAAACGACCTGCCGCTGACGCTCGTGATCTCCTGGTTCGAGCAGAAGGCCGTGGCGGTGCTCCTCACCCTCTTGCACCTCGGCGTCAAAGGAATCCGTCTCGGGCCCGCCCTGCCGGCTTTTGTCTCGCCCAATGTGCTTGCGCTTCTTCAGGAGAAGTTCGACCTGCAGCCCATCGGCAAGGACGCGGAGGCCGACGTCAACGCCGCCATGGCCGGCGCGTGACCGAGAAACCGTTTACGCGGGGACCACTTCGCAATTTCGTGAGGTGGTCCCCGAATGAGCTCGATGTGATGCCCGGCCCTGGGCCAGGCGTCTCAGTGCCGAACACGTTTCGCTCCGGCAACGTCCGGCACAAGACCGGGCGCTGCAGGAAGACAAAACGCTTGCACCAACGATAGACGCAGCGAAAGCCTCTGGGGGCTTTTCCGAATCGCCGGACAATTTGCCGTATGCGCGGGCTTTTCATTATGGTAATTACCTGTGTGCGAGAGGGACAGTCCGCTATGTTGACGCAAACTTCCGAGACCGCCCTCAGGGCGCTGGTGTTTCTTATGGTCAACAAGACCGAAGAGCCGGTGCCGCCCGCCCGCATAGCGCAACACATCGGCGCGTCGCCCAGCTACACCGCGAAAGTCACCGCGGCTCTCGTCAGGGCGGGCATCCTTCGCGCGCATCGCGGCATGAAGGGCGGCGTCACCCTGAACCAGCTTCCCGAGCAAGTCTCGCTGCTCGATGTCGTTGAGGCCTGCCAGGGCAAGATACTGGGCGATTTCTGCCAGGGTTTTGACCGCCTCGAACTCGTGTGCGCCTATCATCGCGCCATGGCCGAACTTCATGAAGCCATCATCGCTACGCTCAAACGCTGGACCCTGGCCGACCTGGCCAAAGCGCCCCTCCCCGCCGAGGAAATCCGCGACAGCGTCCCGTGCCGCATACACTTCACCATCGACGGCAACGAGGGTTAGTCAGAATCAGAGACGACCGCCTGTTTCGTGCGCCTGTCCTTTTAGAGCAACTCGCGGACACGTCTGCGCAACGCAGGCAGCACCTGCTTCTCGAACCAGGGATTCTTCTTCATCCAAAGCAGATTCCGAAATGAGGGATGCGGCAACGGCAGGTATTCGGGAAAGTACTCGCGCCATGCCCGCACGGTTTCGGTAAGGGAGCTCCTGGCCCGGTCTCCCAGATGAAGCGTCTGCGCGTGTTGGCCGCACAACATGATGAAGGACACATTGGGCAGGTGTGCCAGCAGCGGTTCGAGCCACAGTGCCGCGCACTCTTTTCGCGGCGGCAAATCCCCGCCCCGTTCGTACCGGCCGGGATAACACAATCCCGCCGGGATAATCGCCACGCGCGAATCGTCGTAGAACGTCTCACGCTCGACTCTCATCCACGCACGCAGGCGGTCTCCGCTGGGATCGTTCCACGGAATGCCCGTCTCGTGCACCCTGGCGCCCGGAGCCTGGCCTACGATCAGGAGCCGCGCCGACGCTTTGGCGCGCAACACCGGCCGGGGTCCCAGGGGCAGCACGCCGGCACATGCGCGGCACGCGCGCACCCGCTCGAGCAGTTTCTCGAGCGTCTCGCCGTTGACCTTCCCCTTGCGATGCACGCCGCATTCGGGCAGACACGCCATGCATGTCGCCGCGCACTCGGTCCGTGCCGCGATGCGCCGTTTCAGTTCACGCTCACCCACAAAAACCGCCCTTTACCGGAGCCTGCAATCTCGAGACTATCATATCCGCCGATTCTTCGCCGGACATAAGCGCATGTGCGCCGCAGCCTGCAGCTACGGCGCACACGAGTGAAACTCCGCGATATATTCAGATGGCCAGTTCCCAACCCTTGCGGTACTCTTTCGAGACCACCGCTTCGGCGTTCTTCACGTTGGTCACGACGCCCTTCTTGTTGTCCCAGTGCAGCTTCTTGCCCGATTTCACCACAAGATTCCCGAACTGCACCATTTCCGTAAACGGGCCCGCATAGTCGAAGTTCGAGCACGCGGGTTTCCCGCCCTTGCACGCCTGCAGCCAGTTCAGGTAATGGTTCTCTCCCTCGATCCGTTCGAGGAACGGCTCCGGTTTCTTGTAATCGAGCATCTTTTCATCGGGAAGGAGACGCGGACGGCCGCCGTATTCGCCCGCCGTAATGAACCCCTTGTCGCCAACGAGATATGAACCGTTCGCGTTCTCGTCGCCGAGTTCCTGTGCTTCGGGGACGCCTTCGGGGCGCTTCGGCCGGTTGTATACCTTCTCGCCGGTCTTTGGATCCGGCCAGTGTCCGTCGTACCAGTACACGTCCACCGGGGCCATGTCACCCCGCGCGGGGAACGAATATTTGATGGTCGTTGTGAGCGGGAAGGTCTGCTCGTTTCGTCCCTGCTGCATCACGACCTCGACCGTGTAGTCGCTCGCTTCGACGAGCTTCAGGGACATGTACACGGGGTCCATGATGTGGCAGGCCATATCGCCGAGCGAGCCGCCGCCGAAGTCGAGCCATGCGCGCCAATCGTGAGGCGCATACCCTGGCGAATAGGGCCGCATCGGGGCGGGCCCGATCCAGCGGTCCCAGTCGAGGTTTTCGGGCGCCACCTCCGAGGGGAGCGGGTCCGGACGGCCCTGGTTTTCCCATACGGGCCGGTGGGTCCACACGTGTGCTTCGCGCACCTGGCCGATGGCGCCGCTCCAGATCATCTCGCACAATTCGCGCACGCCATTGCCTGAATGGCCCTGGTTGCCCATCTGTGTCGCCACGCCGTTCTCCCGGGCCACGAGCGTCATCCACCGCGCTTCCTGAACGGTGTGCGTGAGCGGCTTCTGCACGTAGACGTGCTTGCCCATTTTCATCGCCATGATGGCGGCCGGCGCATGGATGTGGTCCGGCGTCGAGATGGTGAGCGCGTCAATCTCGGGCATGTCCTCGAGCATGTTCCGGTAATCCCGGTACCGCTTGGCGTCAGGAAGTTCCTTGAACGCATTCGCGCACCGGTCCCAGTCCGCGTCGCACAACGCGACAATGTTTTCGGACTTGCACGACATGATGTCCGAAAATCCTTTGCCGCCGGCGCCGATGGCGGCCACATTGAGCTTCTCGTTGGGTGATTCCTTTCCAGGAACGACCTGCGCCTCATTTGCGGCCATGCGCGTCCTGCTGGTTGCGCAGGCTGTCTGGGACGCCGCGAGCGTGGTCGTGGCTATGAAGGCTCGCCGCGTCATGTTGTTGTACTTCATGTTGCTCCTCCTGAATCCGAATGGTAAGAACGAACCGCCTCAGCCGAAGCGGCTGGGTGCAGACTTTTCATCATATCAGACTCGGGCAAACAAAGCCGAATGCAAAGTCGCCCGCGCTGGAGGGCGTCGGCGGCTCAGAGCCGTCAGACCGGTCAGACAAGTCTGACGCGTCCGAGTAGAATCTCTGCTCTTTCCCCGCTACACTGTAGGCCCATGAGAAACATGCGACATCCCCTCACATTCCGGTTTTTGACCGTACTGCTGCTTGTTGGGCCCAGCGTTGCGGCTGGGGCCGCCGAGGAGGCAGCTCCAACACTCCCGTCCACCTTGGTCATGGTGCCGATGCGCGACGGGGTCAGACTTGCCACGGAGATTTACCTCCCCCAAGGGGAGGGGCGCTTCCCGGTGGTACTCGCCCGGAGCGTCTACGGCCGGAAATTCGGCCCTCAATGGGGCCCCGCCTGGCTTGAGAAGGGCATCGCGTTTGCCGTCCAGGACTGTCGCGGCCGCGGAGACAGCGGGGGCGCCGACATGGGGTTTCTCGCCGATGGATGGGGCGAGGCCCAGGACGGCGACGATACGGTGGCCTGGCTGCGCGCGCAGCCGTGGTGCAACGGCAAGATCGGCACGTTCGGCGCGTCCGCGCTCGGCATCGTTCAGATTCTCGCGGCCCCGTCTACGCCGTGGATAACGTGCCAGGGGATAATCGTGGCGCCTGCTTCGCTTTACGGCCGCATCACGTACCAGGGCGGCGTCTTCCGCAAAGAGATGATGGAGGGGTGGCTGGCCGCGCAGAAGCTACCTCATGTACTTGAGTTATGGAAAGCCCATCCCGCGTATGACAGTTTCTGGCGCGGGTATGACGCTGTAAGCGCGGCGGACCGGGTGACGGCGCCCGCCGTTCACGTTGGCGGCTGGTGGGACTGCTTTAACCAGGGCACCCTCGAGGCGTTCGTGTCGCGGCAGCATGAAGGCGCACCCCCGGCCCGGGGCAACCAGAAACTCATCATGGGACCATGGCTTCACGGTGTCAAACGCGAGCCCGGCGACGTGACGCTCGCCGAAAATTTCAATGCCGTGAATTTCGACGAATACATCCAGCGCTTCTTCCGGTACTGGCTCCTGGGCGAACAAAACGGCATCATGGACGAGCCGGCCGTGCAGTATTACACAGTGGGCGATCTGTCCGATCCGGATGCCCCGGGCAACGAATGGCGCACCGCCAACGACTGGCCTCCCTTCGTGGCGCGGGAAACCCCGTTCTACCTGTGTCCCGACGGCAGCCTGAGCGCTGGCGAGGTCTCCCAAACGTCAGGCGGTCTCACGTTTGCTTACGATCCCGCGAACCCGGTCCCGTCGCTGGGCGGCGCAACACTGCTCCACAAGCCCGGGGTGTACGACCAGCGCCCGGTGAGTGACCGGCCCGACGTTCTGAGATTCGCGACGCCGCCGCTTGCCACGCCGTTGGAGATTACCGGCCGCGTGACGGTCCGCCTTTACGTGTCCACCGACGCCAAAGACACGGATTTCACGGCGAAACTGCTCGACATCTACCCCGACGGCCGGGAGATCCTTATGCTCGATGGCATCCAACGTGTGAAATTCCGAAACGGCTTCGAGTGTCCCGACTACCTCCCGCCGGGAAAGATCGCGGAAATCGCGATCGATTTGTGGTCCATCAGCCTGATCTTCAATACGGGCCACCGGGTCGGGCTGCACGTTTCGAGCAGCAACTTTCCTCGTTTCGAGGTTAACCCGAATAACGGTAAGGACTTCCCCGTCGAAGGCGAGGCGATGCCTGTCGCGCGCAATACGATTTACACGGGTCTGCGCCAACCCAGCGCATTGATACTCCCTTTGACGCCCTAGTACTATTCCTGGCATGACAGAAGCAAGCCGCACAAGAAGGTGGTGGACGAGTTTGACCGCCGAAAAGGTCGTCGGCGTGGTATTTGTCGCCGCCGCCGCGCTCAAGGCTTGGGATCTCGAGGCCTTTGCCTTCCAGATCCGCTACTACCACGTGCTCACGTCGCCGCCCGCGCTGGTTGCCGCCGCGATAGGCTCGGTCGCGTGGGAGACCTTGCTGGGCGTCGCCCTGATCGTCGGGTTGCGGCTCCGCGGATGGACCTTCGCCGCCGTCGCCGCCACGCTGGCGGGTTTCACGGGGCTTGTTTTGTACGCCTGGTACTATTACGACCTCCAGGACTGCGGCTGCTTCGGCTCGTTGGTGCCTCTGGGCCCCGGCGCGACCGCCGCAAAGAATGCGGTGCTCCTCGTGCTGACTTTCTGGGCATGGTTTGGCCTTCGAGCCGGTCGCGCCCGCATCGAGGGCACGCTCTGGCAGCATCCCTGGCTGAAAGGCTGCGTTGTCGTGGTATCCTGCGTTCTGGTCCTTATCGCAGGCCTTCTCCACAAGCCCTTCGCTCAGGTAACCGGGAACCTTAACAACCCAGATGGTACCGACGGACCGTCGCTCGTATTCAAGGTCGAACACGAAGGGCAAACGTACGACACATCCACAGGCGAGTATCTGCTCGCCTTCCTCAGCGACACCTGCGATGAGTGCCGCGCCGAAGCACCGATGCTCAACGACCTGCTCTACATCCCCGAGATGCCGGCCGTCATTGCTTTTATGCTTGTCAAGAACGAAGAAACCCTCGAGGAATTCCGGAGTCTGGCCGAATTCCCCGCCATCGAAATGGATGCGCTTCAGTGGTCGCAGTACATCAAGCTGATGCCTCCGCGCTTCTATCTCGTTCGCGACGGCAAAGAAATCACCCACTGGGACGAACACCTGCCCACCGTGGAATCCATTCTCGCAGCGCTTGCAGGCGATGTGCCGCCGCAGCCCGCCCCATGACCGGCAAAGCTTCTTCTCGGGGGTGTTTCGGTGGATAATGTGGCCTCTTGGAGTTTGTGAAAAGACCGCCCCCCGATAGCGCAGTCGCATGGAACACTCGGGACAGACAGGTCTGGTTGCGCGGTTCGCGCGGCTCGTTTGGGTTTGTCCCGGTTACTTGTGCTGGAGGTTCATGTTCCAGGCAAGAATCTGCTCGAACGCGACCTCGCCGTCCTGCACGATGAATCCCATCCGTCCGGTGGCGTGCTGTGTAACGAATGTTTGCACTAACAAGTCATCCAGATACAGTTCGAAGATGTTCTGTCGGAAAAACAGGCGGAAATGGGCGGTCTTTTCGCAGGGAATGCCCGCCACGGCAGCGCACCCGAACCCGGTCTGGTCCTGCACTTCGAATCGGGGTTCAGCGGTCATGTCGAGCACGCCGATCTCGGTCTGGTTCCATGTCTCGAAGAGGATGGCGACGCCTTTCTTTTCGCCGTCTTCGAGATAGAGTCCGGCCGCGGGAAAGATGGTAGCGTCGATGGCGCGGCTTACGCGTATATCGCCTTCGAGCACCAGCCCCGTTTGAAGGTCGAAGGTTTCTTGGAGCATCGCGAGCGCGACGTTGGGCTTGTCCATGGTCAGCCATCTGAGATGAGGCCGGGGCTGCGCCCGCATAACCACCCGGTTCGGTTCACATACGAAGCCGGACAGGACATCCGGGTTGACGGCCGTGACCTGACTGGTATCCAGCGGGATGGCCTCGCCCTTGAGGGCGTCGTTTCCTTTCCAATATCCCATGCGCAGGTGGTTTTCGGCGTCGACCACCGCTGATTTGAGGGGCGCATGCCACCAGAATGTGCCGCCGGGATCATGGATGTAGTTGGTCAGGAGCAGTTCCTGGTAATAGCGGCAATACGATGCCCACAAGGCCACGGTCGTGCGGCCCGAGTGGCCGTTGAGCCGGAACGCCGGATAATCCGGGCGGAACGGGCCCATGGGGTTTTCGGAGAGATAGGTGGCGACGGCGTAGCCGAAACTTCCCGGGAAGAATCCCCCGACCAGGAGATAGTAGGTATCGCCGATACGTTCGCAGCCGCCCGGCTCCATCACGACGCGCACATCCATGTCGTCGGTCAACGGAAAGTCTTTCACCCAGGTCCATCGCACGCCGTCGCCGGACTGGAGCAGGCCGCCCGCGGCGTAGCCGTAATAGACGGTCTTGCCGTTCTCCTCCTGGGCGATCACGTCCATATGGTCGAGCCGTTGCCCGTCGGGCCGGCGCACGTCGTATTCGGGCCCGAGATAAGTCCACTGAACCAAATCAGGAGATTCCCAGAATCGGAGGACGTCTTGCTGGTTGCCGGAGAAACTCCCATGGTTCATGACGAAGCGGCCGCCGGCGCGCCAGACGCGCATCGCCCAAATGGGAAACGGGGTGTCTTTGATGACGGTGCCGACATCTTTCCAATGCACGCCGTCCTGCGACGTTGCAAGCCAGACATAGCGCCAGTCGTCGATCCTGTCCTCGAGCTGCTGGGTTTTGCGGTACATGGTGAAGAGGTAGAAAGCGCCCTCATGCCACAGGACGCAGTTATCCTTGAGCGAGCCCTCCGGCGCCCGGTATAAGAACGCATATGCCGGACCGGGCAAAACGGCGGCGAAGAGAAGCGTCAGCAGAAGAACGCTGGATACAAGACGCATGATGCTCAATGGTGGAACCTCCGTGCGATGTTTTCCCTCTCGGGCGAGATGATAACTCATTCTGTACTGAAATGCCTCCGCCGCGGATGGAAGGGCGCGCTGTTTGGCCGGCTGGGGCGGTGGCGGCGCGCTTTCTTTGGCTTGGCGCCGGTGTTGAGCGCAATAAGTTCGGGGCGGTCCCGAGCCGGACCGCCCCGATGGTTCCTGGTCGAGGGCCGGGCCTAGTTGCACTCGGCTTCGAGGGGTTTGGAGAGCTCTTCGAGGTAGAACAGGCGTCCGGGCCGCGTGGGCATGAAGGTGCTGGGTATCCACGGCGTCGGGGCGTGATGGAGCGTGACGCGCAAGGAAAGTCCCTGCCACATCATGCCGCGCCCGAGGGCGCCATCCGCTCCGCCGATGCAGCGGTCGGACTTCAGGAAGAGGCCGGGTCCGATGGTGTTGGCGGTGGCGGGGACGAGGGTGGTGCGGCTCTTGAAACTGGTGATGGCGTTCTGCTCGATGGTGAGCGGGTGAAGCCGGGCTGCGAGGCGGTATTCGTCCGCTTTCCATTTCGCGAGCGACGAGTATTCCTTGGCGAAGTGGGGTTCCCAGAAGGCGATGTGGCAGACGCGTCCGATGCCGTATACGGTAACGAGGCGTGCGCCGCGCTTGCGCAACGTGGCGATCTGCCTGCCGTACAGGGGCAACTCCTTCTTTGTGGCGAAATGGCGCTGAATGGGTGGAACCGTCAGGCTGCCGAGCGGGCCGTAGAATGCTTGTTCCATGGCGTTCTGGAACGCGCCGGGGTCTTTCGCGGGCAGCGTGTTGCCGTGGGGGTCGCTCCATTCGTCCATGTTGAAGCCGTGGACGTGGCCGCATTTGACGCCCCACTCCTTCAGGAAGTACACGGCCCATTTGTACATGCCCATGGGCCCGACGGGCAGGATCAGAACGAGCGGTTTCTTCGCGTCGCGCGTGTTGCGGATTTCCATGGCGATCTCGTGACCCATCATGGTGTCGAAATCGTCGAGAGAATGGCAACACACGGGCTCGAATTGCTTGTTCCACCATCTCTCGCGTTTGTCGAAGTTCTTCGGCGAGACGGCGGCGCACTTATCCCACGCCTCGAGGTCCCATCCTTCGGGAAAGAACCCCTCGAGCAGAGAACCCTTGATTGTGCTGAGCAGATTGACGGACATAGCGAAAATCCTCCCCATCTGGTTGCGCCAAAACACCATGGTACCTCACCAAGCACCCAGGCTCAAGTACTCGAATCGCGCTTCGGGCGCGCGGGGGCGTTCGGAACTTGGCGGGCATTTCCGGCTGCCCTTTCATATCGGCACTTTCCTGTCTTGGCGCCTTTGCGGCGCGCTGCCGGACCTGAGTATTCAGATGACTCGTTTGAGCAGATTGGCCGTGAGGACGACGAGGACGAGTCCCATGACGACGCGGCGGACTTTGAGCGTGAGGTGTTCGTTTATCCATTTGCCGATAGGGGAACCGGCCTGCGCCCCCAGGAAAACGAGGGGCACGAGCGCGAGGTTCGTTCTCCCTACGGCGAAGGGAAGCGGGATCTCGAGATTCGGGTCCTGAACCATATGCGCCAGAGCGCCGGCGAGGCATGCGGGCACCATGACCATGTTGGACAGAGCCACGACCCGCTCGTTAGACGTGATGCCCGCGATCAGGGCGAGGGGGACAAGCACGGCGCCGCCGCCTATGCCGGTGAGTCCGGAAGCGATGCCCATGGCGAATCCAATGAGGATCGCGAGCGTGTTGCGTGAACGGACCTCGCTTTCCGGGACTCTTGGCGGTTCGATGAAGAATGTGCGGATGCCGGCGAACCCCAGAAGCACGATGAAAATCCAAATCACGACCCGGTCCCCGAAGAACTGCGTGACCCATCCGCCGATATATCCCCCGGCCATCGAGCCGAAGGATACCTGAATCGCCAGGCGCCACTGCCAATCGGCATGCCCTTGGTTGAGCCGCCATACGTTGACCGCGGCGACAAACACGATGACCACCAGACTGGTTCCCTTGGCGGTGTGAGGGTCCATGCCGGGCACGAATTCGAGGAATGCGGGGACCATGAGAATGCCGCCGCCGAGGCCCAGGGCGGCGCTCATAAGCCCCACGCCAATGCCCAGGAACAACATGCCGGGGTAGAAAAGCAAGGGATTCATGCATGCTCCTTCGAGAAACGGTGAAGCGCATTCCGCGCGGCAGTGTAACAGAATTCGTGAGACATGCCCACATCGCGAAAGGCGGGAAGGAGTCAAGCTTCCTTCGCGCGAATACAGCGGTCCGTTTGTTTGGATAGATGCGCACCCGGTAGAATCTCGAACCTATGAAGGCAATACACGCGTGGATACAGGTGCTCGCCGGGCTGGCGCACTATCTGCTGCACCGTCTGCATCTGGCGCCGCCTCCGGACCTGATGCGGAAGCGCGGGGACTTCTGCACCGTGATCGGGCACCTTCTCAGATGGCGGACCCGGCTCCGGGTGGTTCATGGGGAGCGGTGCCCGCGGGAAGCGGCATGCGTGTTTGCCCAGAACCACGTGCTGCTCCTCGACCCGTTTGTGAGCTTCGGGGCGGTTTTTCGATCCTGCGGCATTATGCCGCGATTCATGTCGCGCGATGACTTTTTTGCCGAGAAGAAGGGCACGTGGTGGTACCGCCTGGTAAATGTGGACGAGTTGATGTGCCGGTTGGGCACGCTTGAGATCTCGCGCGGGAACGTCTCGGTCGGGCAGTTGCGGCCGTTCATCAACGTGTTGCGCAACGGCGAGAGTTTCATTATATATCCCGGACGGACGCGCAGCCGCAGCGGAATCGTCTTCGAATACCGGGGCGAGGTTCAAGAGCCGGGGAGCGCCTCATTCTTTGTGGCGCAGGCGCAACGCGGACACCAGGAGGGGCTCGATGTGGCCGTCGTGCCGTTGACGCGCACCTGGAACATCGCCACCGGGAAAGACACGGTGGTTCTAGGGCATCCGTTGCGGTTGCCGCCGCGCGCGAGCCGGGAAGAACAGCGCGCCCTGGATTTCGCGCTGGTCGAGGCGATAGCGGAAAACGTGACCGTCACCGCGACGCAGATCGCCGCCGGAATTCTGTATCTGCGGGCGCTGCACGGTCTGCCCGAGACAATGCAGCGCAAAGAATTCGATGAGAAGGCGCGGGCGGTTGTCGAACGCATCACGGACCATTATGTGGACCCGCAAGCGCATTCCGACTTGGCGGGTGAGGTCTCGGCGGCGCTGCGGCATTTCGGAAAGGCGGGTCTGGTGCATCTGTCGAGGGCTGTGATCCGGCTGGATCGGTCAAAGGTCCTCGCGACCCCGCCGCTGGACCGCACGTTCCGCAAGCTGAACCCGGTGAAGTACAGCTTGAACCAGATTCTTCACTTCGCGGATGTAACACAGGCGCTCGAGGAGATCGTGTTGGCGCCGTAAGAGCGGGGCTGGGCGATGCCCGCCGCCTCGGCACTCCAGAATCGCGGGAGCGGCCTTGAAACATTCGGTTTCTGATCTTAGGATAGGCAAAATCGCGCTCTCAGCCGCGTGCAGGTTTCCGCGGCAAAATCGGATGCATACCGGTCCCCCGGTTGCGTAGGAAAGGAATCGAATGCTCACGTTCTCGAAATACTGCCAAGAACTCACCCGCGTATTGGACCTGATCGACGGCGCCGCGTTTGATGCGGCCGTCGAGGCTGTCAGACGGGTCCAGGCAGCGGATAACGTGGTCTATGTATGCGGCAACGGCGGCAGCGCCGCGACTGCCTCCCATATGGTCAACGACCTGGTCAAGGCCCCGGCGGACGCGTCGGGATGCCGGCCGCTTCGCGCCTTTGCGCTCTCAGACTGCGTGCCGCTCATGACGGCCTTCGCAAACGATGTCGAATATGCACAGGCCTTCGCCCGGCAGCTCGATGCGTATGGCCGGAAAGGCGATTTGCTTGTTGCCTTCTCGGGCAGCGGCAACTCCGCCAACGTGATCGAAGCGGCGAAGGCAGCCAAGGCAAAGGGCCTTTCCGTGGTGGGATTCACCGGGTTCCAGGGGGGAAAGCTTGGACCCCTCTGCGACATCCACGTCAACGTCCCTTGCGACTCCATGGCTCAGATCGAGGACGCCCATCTCATCATGGAACACGCGCTGGTCGAGGTTCTGAAGGAATCGTTCGGCGGGAAGTCCAGCGTGAGGACCGGCAAAGACTGATGGCATTGGATTGCGAGGTTTGAACATGACACGCCTGGCGCTCGGCATCGAAATCGGCGGCACGAAACTACAAGCCGTTCTGGGCACGACGCAAGGTGAAATCCTCACGCGTGAACGGGGGAAAGCGCCTGCGGGCCAAGGAGCGCAGGGCATCCTGGGGTGGTTCGACGCGGCCGTCCCCCGGCTGCTTGACGACGCGGCGACTCGAGGCCAGCCGGTGGCCGGCATGGGCGTGGGGTTTGGCGGCCCGGTCGAGACGGCGACCGGCAAGGTGTTGGTTTCGCATCAGGTGGGCGGCTGGGAGAACATGGCTCTCAAAGCGTGGTTCGAGGAGCGGTTCGGGCTGCCCGCTGTCGTGGCCAATGACAGCAACGCGGCCGGGTGGGCTGAATATTGTCTGGGGGCCGGCCGCGGAACGCGGCATTTCTGCTACATGAACATTGGCAGCGGCATCGGCGGCGCGCTTGTGCTCGATGGAAAACTTCATGACGGCCAGGGGTTCGGCGCGGCCGAAATCGGCCACACGTACGTGCCGGACTGGACCGTTCCGTCACCTGGCGCGGCAAGCGAGCTCGAGGATCTGTGTTCCGGCTGGTCCATCGAACGACGGTTTCGGGCTGGAGCTGTTCTCGAGCCGGGTTCGGTGTTGCACGGGCTGTGCGAAGGCGACAGGGAACGGCTCACCTGTGCCATGGTGGCCGAAGCCGCCCGGCAAGGCGACGCCGAGTGCCTGGAGACGATTGATCGGGTTGCGCAGACGGCGGGCTTGGCCTTGGCGAACGTGATTGCCCTCGTGCACCCCGAGCGCGTGGCTATCGGCGGCGGGGTCGCCCTGATGGGCGACGTGTTGTTCGACCCGTTGCGCCGGTACGTGGACGAGAAGGTGTTCGAGCAATTTCGCGGACGTTACGAGATCGTCCCGTGCGCTTTGGGCGAGTCCGTTGTGGCCGTGGGGGCGTTGTTGCTTGCCCCGCGGCCGGCGGATTAGGAGCGCCGCTGTGCTTGTTCGCGCGAGCGCTTGATTTCCCCTGGATGGTGGGCCATGATTTCAGCAGGTGTTGTCGCGCAACGGCCGTATGCGGCCCTTTCATAAGGTTTCACGAGAAGGAGGCGAACGATCATGACAGCCGAACGGTTTCCGGCGGGAGCACAGAGTTACAGTTTCCGAAAATTCGATACGAGTGGCGCAATCGAGTGCCTGAAGAAGCTCGGCGCCGATACGATGGAGTTCTGCGCGGTCCATTTTCCACCGGATGCCGGCGACGCGGGGTTTGCGGGCGTAAAAGAGATGCTGGCGGCGCGGAAGATGCTGGTTCCCTGTTTTGGCGTCGAGGGTTTTAGTGACAATGCCGCCGCGAACCGCAAGAAGTTCGAGTTCGCAAAGGCGCTGGGCGTTCAGGTGCTGACGGCCGATCCCACGCCGGAAGCATTCGACAATCTCGAGGAACTGGTTGAAGAGTTCCAGATCAAGATTGCGATTCATAACCACGGTCCCGGGGCACGGTACGACAAGGTTGCCGATACGCTCAAGGCGGTGCGGGGCCGCCATCCGTACATCGGCGCCTGCGTGGACACCGGGCATCACCTGCGGTCGAACGAGCAACCCCACGAGGTGCTCGAACAGCTCGGCGACCGGGTGATTTCGCTGCATTTGAAAGACTGGGCCATCGGCGGCGAAGAACAGCTCCTGGGCGAGGGCGACATGGACCTCGTCGCCGTGGCGAAGGCGTTACTGAAGATCAACTTCACCGGCCCCATCGTGATGGAGTACGAAGAGAGCCCGGAGAATCCCGTGCCGGACATGAAGAAAGGCCTGGCAAACTGGCGGGCGGCAGTGAAAGCCGCGGGAGCGTGAAGACGGCGGCCTGCCTTGCCCGCGGATTGTTCCTCACACGGACAACGCAGAATGCCGGGACCTTGTAGCGCAGCCTCTACCGCTCCTCCCGGGCTCCGGACACAACCTCTCCGGTCGATGCAGCGCAGGCGTCTCGCCCGCGATCTCTGGAACGGGAGACTTGGGGGCCGTCATGTCCGGGCAGCGCTCTGATGCCCCGGGATTACGGAAGCAGCTCCTTTAGCCATCGGGAGGACGGTCCGCGCCACGGGGCGGGCAAGGGCCGTCTGTTGGGATGTCGTCAACGGGTCGCGCTAAGGCTTCTTGAACACGACGCAGACGGGCGCGGGGACGTTGACGGTCTGGCCCGTGGGTACGAGCGCGCCGCTTTCCCGCTCGATCCGGAACACCACCAGGGTATCCGAGTCCTGGTTTGCGGCAATCAGGAATCTCCCGGCGGGGTCGATGTTGAAGTTGCGGGGCGTCTTTCCCTGGGTTGGGGCCCATCCTGCGGAAGTGAGCGCGCCGGATGCGGGATCGACGGCAAACACGGCGATGCTGTCATGCCCGCGGTTGGAGCCGTAGACGAAGCGTCCCGAGGGGTGCACTCTGACTTCGGCGGTAGTGCTTTCGCCGGTGAAATCTTCGGGGAGCGTGCCGACGCTCTGGACGGTGTCGAGCCTGCCGCTCGCTGCATCGTACGCGAACGTCGTGATGGTGCTGTCGAGTTCATTGATCGAATAGGCGTATTTGCCCGACGGATGGAACGCGAAGTGGCGGGGTCCGGCCCCGGGCGCCAGTTGGGCGTAAGGCGGGTCGTTGGGTTCGAGTGTGCCGTGTATCTCGTCGAAGCGGTAGATCATGATCCTGTCGATGCCGAGGTCGGCGGCGAATACGAACCGGCCCGCGGGGTCAAAGTTCACGGAGTGGGCATGGGGCTCTTGCTGGCGCTGCGGATTCACACTCGAGCCCGTGTGCTGGACGAATGCGCTCGCCGCGCCCAGAGGCCCGTCTTCGCGAATGGGCAGCACCGCGATGTTGCCGCCGCCGTAGTTCGCCACGGCCACGTGCCGTCCCGTACGCGCCACCGCGACATGACAGGGCCCGCCTCCCATGGATGATTCGCGGTTGAGTTGCGTGAGGATTCCGCTCGAAGGGTCTATCACGAAGGCCGTAACCGAATCCCATTTTTCGCCGTTCTCGCGGGTGGTGACCCCGACAGCGTAAAGCAACGGTTTTGTGGGGTGAAGTGCCAGAAACGACGGGTTTTCGATCTTCGCGGCCAGTTCGGGGCTGGTGAGCCGGCCGGTTTGCGCGTCAAACCGCAGGAGATAGATGCCTTCGCTCGCCCCGTCGGTGTAGGTGCCAATGTAGACCCGCCAGTCGCGCGGGGCCGCGGGGGCAGCCGCCGCATCCGCAGCGGGGGCCAGCGGCGCCATGCTGAAGGCCATTACCGCCGTGAGGATTCCGCAATTCCTGGTCATAATCCAATCTCCCTGACTCCGCCAGGCGCATCCGGTTTGGGCTAACGTGCGAGAATTGAATATAGCATGATGCGCTGCCACGACGTAAGGGGGGCGCAGCGGCGTAGTGCCGCAGCGAAGCAAGGCCGACATGAGGAGAGGAGGAGTGCACGGCACGAATCACAGAACCACGGGGGTAGAAATGGATTCTTCGCTACGCTCATGTTAATCTATCAACAAGGGGGGATGCGCAGATCCCTGACCCACGCCGGAGTATTAGGCTATGGGGCAAGAACCGAAAGAGCACACAGTATGAATTCGGACAAGATCGTCATCACTTCTGCCGATGTTGCTGGTCCAAAGGTTCCGGAGGCGCCCCGTGCAACGCACGACCCGACCATTCCATTGCGTTGGCGACTTTTCTCCGCAGTACTGGTCCTGTGTCCTCCGGTCCTTTTTCTTGTGGTCGTATTGGGAATGGTTGCCGTGCGCCGCAGTGATCTTTCCAGACGTTATGCTCACGCGTTTCACTACCTCTGTCTGTTGTTGGCCAGTTGTATCCTCCTGATGATAAGTGCTCTTGTTCTTGCACTACATCCCGTTCGTCAGGTCAGGGGTCCCGCCGCCGAGCGGTCTGCCATATCTTTTGACCAGTTTCCGTCATTGCCATCGGGGAGGCCCCTTACCGGGCGTGAAATCGCCGAGCAGCTTTCCGCGCTTGTTGTTGTAGTTCACCCCGATAGCTCAAAACCGTTCCGCATAACCGGACAGGCCAGCGGCGCCGGAGTTGTGGTGCTTGCACATGGGGAAGGGCTCCTGGTTCTTACGAGCCGGCATGTGATTGATGCGATTCGGGGAAAGGCCAAACTTGGAGAGTATGCGGGGATTACGCTTCGGGATGCACGAGAGACGCGTGCCGCTGTTGTTGGTCTTCACGATACCCTCGATCTGGCTCTGATGTGGGTGAAGCGCGAGGGTGCGCACTCGGAATATGTGCAGCCCTTTCGAAGCTTCGAGTCCGTCGCGATCGGCGAAGAGGTATTTGTTATCGGCCATCCAGAGGGACTTGACTTCTCGATCTCCAGCGGCTTGGTCGCACAGGTTCGCGGTAAAGATGTGATTCAATTGTCTGCTCCGGTCAGTCCAGGCAACAGCGGTGGCCCTATATTCGATAGCTATGGACGGCTGATGGCGATAGTTCAAGGCATTGTAGATAAGACGAAAAATCCAAATGCCGAGAATCTAGGTTTCGGAGTTCGGGTTGACGACATTCAAGATGTCAGTGCCTGGACGGTGGCGGACGAAGGCCGAGACGCGATTGGCATATTAGCGTCGAAGAGAGCGGAAGAGAGCGAGGTCTCTCCTTAGTGTAATCACGCGGGAAGAGATTTGCCGGTTTTTCAAAGGAGGTCATTCGGTTATGGCAATGATCAATGTGACGGTATTTGATTCGACTGAGAACAAGAGAATTCCCGTGGAACTACCCGATGATGCGCCCGTGATCAAGCTGGTTAGCATTCTCGTCCAGAGGCTGAGTCTCCCTCAAAACGGACCCGACGGGGCGCCCCTGAGCTATAAGTTTCACCACAAGAATTCGGGCCGTCAATTGCAGGAACAACAGACTCTTGCCGAGGCCGGGGTCCAGGATGGCGACATTCTCCGGTTGCAGCCTGAAATAACAGCGGGCTAGTTTCATGCAAACAGACGCACATGCCGTTGCCATCACAGATGCCAATTTGGCGGAGGACCGGTTCAGCCGTTTTGGCCTGATTGAATGGTGGGACCAACAAAAGCTACGCGACGCGAAGATTCTTGTTGTTGGAGCCGGCGCGATCGGGAATGAGGTGCTTAAGAATCTGGCGCTGCTTGGAGTGGGGCAAGTTCTTGTGATTGATCTCGACTTGATTGAATCCTCCAACCTGTCCAGGAGCGTGCTTTTTCGGCCCGGCGATGTGGGCCGGCGGAAGGCGCATGTGGCCGCCGAACGCACGCGGGACATCTATTGCGATTGTCAGACGTCCAGCATTTCCGGCAATGTCATGCATGACGTGGGCCTCGGCGTGTTTGGATGGGCTGATGTGATTCTTGGCGCCTTGGACAATCGCGAGGCGCGCCTATGGCTCAATCGCGCTTCCTGGAAGATGAACCGCCCCTGGATTGACGCGGCAATCGAAGGCATGAACGGCGTTGTTCGCGCGTTTCTCCCGGGCGAGCCCCCCTGTTATGAATGCACGCTCGGGGAGGTCGACTGGAAGATATTGGAAAGGCGGATGTCGTGCAACCTGCTCACGCGTCGAGATATGGAAATGGGCAAGACGCCCACGACGCCCACAACCTCCTCGGTAATTGCCGGGATACAAGTGCAAGAGGCCCTGAAGTATCTTCATGGCCTTCCCGTGCTTTCGGGGAAGGGATATGTATTCGAGGGCATGAACCATACCTCGTATGTCGTCGAGTACACGTCAAATGACGATTGTTTCAGCCATGAGGTATATCGAGATTTTCGCTCTTGGCCGAAATCCTGCGACGAGACGACACTGGCAGAGGTCTATGCCTACGCTGAGGAGGAATTGGGTTCTCGAGAGGTTGTTCTGGATTTCAGCAGGGACATTATTCACACGCTCCGCTGTCCACGCTGTAATACCGTCACCGAAGCCTTCCGGTGCGTGGGGGCGCTCTCCTCGCACGAGGGACTGTGTCCCTCGGATGGTGAAATGCGCGAGGTCACGACGATACACGGGTATGGTGGCACGGAGCCCTATGGTAACAGGACAATCCGTTCGCTCGGGCTCCCGCCGTACGATGTTTTTGCGGCCCGTTCGCGGGAGCGGGAGATCCAGATTCTTGTCCAAGGAGACTACGCGGAGGTGCTTGGCGGATTCTCTCGATAGGGGAAGGTTTGGACATGTCTTCGCGAAACAAAAAGCATAAGCGCAAATCTCCCGAGAGCAAAGACAAGGCGGTCACTATTCACGCGTCCGTTCTCCAGACGATTCGTCAGCATGCACACAGAACGCCTCAGGTGGAAATCTGCGGGGCGCTGATCGGCCAACTGACCGACGCCCGCGTAGAGGTTGTTGGGGCGGTTCCAGGAGAGGGCGCGTCTCACGGAGGCGCACACGTAACCTTCACGCAGGAGGCCTGGGTCAGAATTCATGAAGAAAGAGCTGACCGGTTCCCGGGCCAGAGGATTGTAGGCTGGTATCATTCGCATCCGGGATTCGGCGTATTCCTTTCGGAGCACGACACGTTCATTCACAAGAATTTCTTCACAGGTCCCGGGAATCTGGCTTGGGTCTACGATCCGCTTTCTGAAGAAGAAGGTTGTTTCGGGTGGAGCAGGGGGCAGATTCGGCGCCTCACGCATTTCTCCGTCGTTTCGGACGCTGACGACTCTGCGGGCGTATTGAAAGAACCTGAGGCCGATTCGCCGTACTCCGTTGTCGTGCGAGACGAGCCCCGGCAGGAAGCCGTACCGGTGCGCAGATTCCGGCGGATATTCATTGCCGTGGTTCTCGTGTTGGCGATAGCGGCTGGGTGGTTCGTTCTTACTCGCACTTCCATTCATGAAAAATTGAACGAGGCTCTGAGTACGCTGGGTAGATTGTTAGCGTGGCTGAAATCGAAAATACATTGAAGCCCGGCTGTGAGGTGGGGAGTAGTGTTTGAGCGGAAAGTTGTTTGGGCGGGCGGCGGTCCTGAGGCGGTTGTTCGGGCGCCCCGCACCGGGCGAATGGAAAGAACCGGAACGCAGCGGAGAAGGCCATGAAGAAAGACCCACAAAAGATCCGAATCACCTGGGACGATGTCAAGAATGCGAGAATCTCGGAGCCGGCTCCGCTCCCGCTGCCGATTCCGGGGACTTCCCAGACAGGGGAAGAACGGTCATGGGGCAACATCTCACAGACCGGGCACCCCACTGGAGCATTTGCGGCGTCAGGCGGCAACGTTCTTCTCAAGGGGTGGTTCTATCTGGGCGCGGCAGGCTTGATGGGCGCCTTCCTGGCTTGGTTGATCTGCGAGCCGTCGTTTGGAGACAACGTGAATGGGTGGGGATGGGGCAATGTCCTCATTTTCCCTTTGATGGTGATTCTGATGTCCATCGGCTTTGGGACGGCGGAAAGCGTTGTGGAGCGCACGTGGACAAGGGCTCTTCTCCGAGGTCTGGCATCAACGGGTTTGGGGCTTCTGTTGGGTTCGGTGATGTTTGTCATTGCCAACATTGTGTTCAACATTCTTATTGCCATCGTTTTGGAAATGGGCGTTGAGTCAGAAACAAGTCCGCTGTTCTGGGTCTCCCGGTCGGTGGCCTGGGCTGTTTTCGGAATTGCAGGGGGGCTCATTTTCGGCATAGTAAGCGTGTCGGGGAAAAAAACGCTGTACGGGATGCTGGGAGGGGTTATCGGGGCCGCCGCCGGAGGCCTGCTGTTCGATCCCATTGCGCTGCTTACGGGAGGGGCCGAAGCCAGCCGTGCAATAGGGATGGCTATTCTGGGCGCAGGCACAGGCGTTGCCATTGGGCTTGTTGAGAGCGCTCTCAAGGATCGGTGGTTGTACGTGTCCGGCGGGCCGCTGGCCGGCAAACAGTTTGTGCTGTACCAGGATCATGTAACCCTGGGGAGAAGTCAGTCCAATACGATCTACCTCTTCAAGGACGATACAATCCTTGAGCAGCACGCTGTCATAGAGCACCGCGCGGGGAGGTCGTTGTTGACTGCATACGGTCAACTCGTGGTCTCGGGTCAATTGTTGCATCCGGGAATGCAGCATATGCTCAGGAACGGAGATGTGCTTCAAATTGGCCGGTATGTGTTTACCTATGCCGAGAGAGAGAGAGCTGCAAGACCATGAGCCAATTCACTTTTAGCTGCCCTCATTGCCGCCGGCCGCTTACGGCGGATTCTGTTTGGGTTGGAAGGGAAGTGCGCTGTCCCAGTTGTTCGATACCCTTCGTGGTTGCGAAGCCTGCTCCGCCCGTGTTGCGGGTTGCCCCGCCTGTTTTGGCGGCCGAGAACGTTTGCCCGTATTGCAAGACCAAGATCGGCGCCGCGGAAAGCACCTGCGTGTGCCCGGTTTGTCATACCCCGCATCACGCGGATTGCTGGAATGAAAATAGGGGTTGCACCGTGTTTGGGTGCACGATGGCGCCGCCCGATGAGGAAAGAATCATCGTGGGTGGAGACCGAGGGGCGCCGATTCCGCCGCAAGCGCCAACTTCGCCTGGATATCTTCCTCCCTACCGGCCGAGGGTTACGGCGCCCGGGGCCACGTCGTCATTGGTGTTGGCCCTCGTGGGCTTCTTCATCTGCGGGCCCATTTTCGGTCTCTTGGCAATCAGCGAGGCCAACAGGGCAAAGCGCATGATTCAGATGCAGCCCGACGTATATAACGGGGAAGGACTGGCAACCGCCGGACTCGTTCTTGGAATCATTGAACTCGTGTTAGGGGGATTGCTTGTGTTCATGGTTTTCGCCTCTTCGTTGTAGGCATAGGTTCTTGGTCTGACTGGTTGGCAGTTGATTGATACGAAGGTGTGAAAATGAGTTCTCCGCGGGTGCGACGTCTGCAGAGTGACTACGACCGGATAGCCACACGGTTTGCCGGGTGGCCTTTGGTACGGGTCGAGCTGGCCCAGGGAGTCCCGCCGGACTTATACCGGATCTGGTACCAGATAAGAGGCCTTTACACTACCCCCGATGGGCGTGTCTTGGAGCGCGATGAACATGTCTTGGAAATCAGGCTTGGTCTGGAGTACCCGAGGCGCGCGCCGCAGCTGCGTTTGCTGACGCCACTTTTTCACCCGAATTTCAATGAGACGGAAGTCTGTGCGCAGGATATTTACGCGGCATCGGAAGGCCTTGACGACCTGATCATCCGGATAGGGCGAATGATAGCGTATCAAGAATACAACACGAAGAGTCCCCTCAACGGGATCGCGGCCAGATGGGCTTCAGAGAACAGCGGCAGGCTGCCGGTAGACCGCCGAGAGATTGCTCCCCCTGCTGTCGGAGCTGACGCTGTCCAGCGAAAAGCCCCGGTTGAGCGCCCCAAACCTGTTTCGGAAGAGCATTCAGCGTATCCTGTTGTGATTACAGAAGGCGACGTGTCAACGCTTGGGCGAGGTTCTCATGTGGAGCCCCCGAAACTTCGTTGTTCTCGGTGTGGCGCATGGTTTACACGCGAGAATGGCGGCCCTGTTAGCCCATCGGGCCTGGCCGGTATGCCTTCGCAGTCCGGCAATGCTCCTGCCATGTGCCCCCGTTGCAGAAAGCCGCTCAAGCCCGGCAGAAAAGCGCAACCAGACAAACCGCAGAGCCCGCGGCGACACACTCCGATCGCCAAGATAGCGGACAGGCAGTTGCAGCGACAAACAGCAAAAGATGCGTATAGACGGGCCTCCGCGCTTCACGCCGAAAGACGCTATGACGTGGCGCAGCCCATCCTTGATGAACTACTCGAAGCTTTTCCAGGCAATACTCAAGCCATGTACGCGGCCGCGCTGAACCTTGCTGCCATGGGCCGCACAGGCGAAGCAATTGCTATCGCAGATTCCTTGGTTCGCGACCATGGATACCAAAAGGCGGCGTCTCTCCTCGAGCAGCTGAAGAGCAGTTGATACTGCTTATCAAAGTTCCGTGAGGGGGTCCATCCCGTGCTGCCGTTCACATAAGCCCGATATCTCCGAATGAAACAGAGTGCGGCCAAGAATTCCGAGCGCCGCGGGAAGATGGGGTACCTAGGATTGCCGAGCACGAACGCCAATCCATTCGCGGCTGGGAACGCCGGAGCAACAGGGCGGACGGCCCGGACCTTGGGCGAGCGCATGCGCGGGCGTATTTCGCCGCTGGGAGTAATTACGCTGTCCTTGCCGCTGACGGTCCAGCGCACGGGCACTGTCGGGACATGGTTTGCGGGCATAGGCCCGGGCAGGGCGGACGCTCGGTCCAGTGGGAGGTTTCCGGGCTGTCTTTCCGCGACAGGTCGGGCATCCAGAAGTTGGCGGTGGCGGACGCCAGGTGGGGGCCGCTCCGTCCGCCCGGCGCTCGGTCTGATTCGGGCCACCCTGGGTTTGCGCCGGAAGCGGGTTTCGTCTCAGTCGTATTGATGCCGCATGTCGCGCAGACGGATGCGGAGGAGGTCGCGCAGCATGCGGGCTGAATCGCTCACGGCGTTGACGCGTGATGTGGGCGAGTTCACCCACGTTACGCCCACCTGATCGATGCGGAACCCGTGTTTCCGGGCGATGAACAGGACCTCAGCGTCAAACCCGAAGCCCGGGATGGTCATGCGCGGAAAGATGTCAGCGGCGGCCGCCCGGGTGAAGCCTTTGAACCCGCACTGGGTGTCGGGAAACCCTTTTATCGCGAGGAGCTGAACGAATACATTGAAGATGCGCCCCATGGTTTGGCGATACAACGCCTGGCGCACCCGCACGTCGGCGTCCGGCGCAGTGCGTGATCCGATCACGACGTCGGCCCCATCTTCGAATCGCTCCCACAGCTTCTCGAGGTCGTGGACAGGTGTTGAGCCATCCGCGTCGGAAAAGACCCGATAATCGCCCTGGGCCGCGAGCATGCCGGTCCGCACCGCATGGCCTTTGCCCTGGTTGGGTTTGTACTCGATGACCTGCACGCCGGGGAAGGCTCTGCGCACAAACCCCGCCGTGCCGTCGGAACTCCCGTCGTCGACGACGATGATCTCGGACTCGTAGTCCTGCCGCTGCAAGTATTCCTGGGCCTTCACGATGGTGTCGCCGATTCGCCGGCTTTCGTTATAGGCGGGTATGACAAATGAAAGGTGCACGACTGCTGTCCGTTGGACGAGCTCCCGGGCGCTTCATCCGCTCCTGCACAATGCCGATGTCTTGTATGAGCATACCATGATCGGGCCGCGGGAGGTGAATTCCACGAAAAAGGCGGTGGATACGCGCCGCGCCGGGGCGGCATCCACCGCACGGGAGCGTGTTCTATCAACCCTGAGCGGGCTGAAACCAGATATTGCGATAGCGAACCTGATTGCCGTGGTCCTGCAGCATAAGCACGCCCTCGGGCACTTCCTGGTCGCTGACGCCGCCGGCCGTGCACGTGGGCAGTTCGACGTCGTTGTGAATGACGATCCCGTTGTGGACGACGGTAATCCGCGCGTTCTGGAGCTTCTTGCCGGCCTCATCGAACGTGGGAGCGGTAAACGTGATGTCGTAGGTTTGCCACTCTTCCGGCGGGAGCGACGCGCACACAAGAGGCGTGGCGATCTTGTAGATGCCGCCGCACAGGTTGTCGGCCGGGTCATCGCCAAAACTGTCCAGCACCTGGACCTCGTAACGGCCCTGGACATAGACTCCGCTGTTTCCGCGGCCCTGGCCTGTCGCGCCGGCCATGAGGGGGCACTGGAACTCGATATGCAGCTGGCCGGAACCGAACGTCTGCTTTGTAACGAGGTTGCTGTTGCAGACTTCCATGGCCCCTTCGCCGGTGAGGCACCATACAAGCGGGCTACGCTCCCAGTTGGCCTCGGCATTTGTTCCATCGAAGACGACAATCGCGCCTTCCGGCGCCGTGGCGCCCAGCGTGGGGGGCTTAATGAAGATCTTGTTCATCTGAAACGTGATGGTCTTGCCTTTGCTTGAGAACTGGCCGGTCATAGCGTCGTTTTCGGATTTTGCCGTAACGTTGTAGACAACGTTGTCGACACGGACTTCGCCGCTGTATTCCGCGGTGGTGGCCTTGTCGTTGGCCCGTTCGCCCGTGATGACTACTTTGGTGTCTTCGGCTATGAACAGGTTGACGCGATATTTGAGGTCGCTCCTGGCGATGACCTGGGCGGAGAGGGTCCGGTTCTCCCAGCCGCCGCCATCAAAACGCCCCTTCCAGTTGCCCTGCATCGGATTGTCGGCCGCCAGCGCCTGGAATGCCGCAGTCATGGTTACGGCGATGATACACAGTGGAGTCACTCGCATGGATCTCATTCCTTCCTGTTTCGGGCTGCGCCCGCTACCTGGCCTCTACCTTCAGTTCGTGAATGGACCAGAACCAGCCGTCGGCGGAACCGGTCTGCACAATACGAATGTACCGGCCTTTTGTGTTTTTACAGTCGATAATGGTTATGGGTTCCTTTCCCTCGCCTTTCGCCACGGGCTCTCCCCAATTCTCCGTATTGCTCGAGATGTATACCTCGTAGCCGCGCGGGTAATCCTGGGGAGATTTCGAGGCGTCGAGGATAATTCGCGCTACGTTGCCGGTCCATCCAAGGTCCAGCATGAACCATTGGCCGGGCTGTTGTTGGACGCCGGTATCCCAGCGGGTTTCGATATCGTTGTCAATAGCGTTGGCGGACGCGTCCGAGGCTACCGATGCGCTGGTTTGGTATGTGGCGCCCTGTATGGCCTCGGCGGCCAGTTTTGCTTCCTCCTTTACTTCGTTGTCCTCAAGATACGGGCGAATCACCTCGAGGGCGTCAGGATGACCCATCTTCGCCAATCCGGAAAGCACCAGTTTCTTCTCTTCAGCGGTCTTGGCGAGCGCGCAGACTTCGCGGTAGAGCGCGAGTGTCTGCTGGGCATCGCGGTCGCTGGGCATTGCCACCATGCGCACATAGCCGCGTAAGGCGATGATGCGGTCCGTCTCGTTCGAAGCGTTCCTGGCGAAACCCAGCAGGGTGTCCATGGGCGCGGCGCCGGGCCAGTCGCTCAACACGCGGAGAGCGGTGGCTCGGACTTCCCCGCCGTCTCCGGAACCGGCCGCATTGAGCACGGCCGGCATCGCCGCTTCGTCGCCTATCTGACCCAAGACGCGCAAGAGGGCGGCTTTTGCCTCGGCACCGGTATCCGCGCTGGCGAAGGCGGCCAACAGGGGCTTGGCTCGGCCGCCATTCTCCTCGGCGCGCAGGCCAACGACCATGGCCGCATTCTCGGCAGCATTGCGGGTCGCGTTGTCTTGTGCCGCGACAATGCCCGCGACGAGCTGGGGCAGGGCGTCCTGGGGCGCCACGGTTGCGAGGGCGTCGAGCGCGGCGACGCGCACCTCCGGGGCCCTGTCAGCAGCGGCTGCAAGAAGCGCCGGGGTTGTGTCGGATGCGAACCGTTCGCCCAGTGCCCGTGCGGCCTCGACGCGTTCGGGCGGGGCGGGGGCGTTCTGCATGCGGTCTGCGAGTGCGGCGTTGATATTCGGACCGCGCAGCCGGTTCAGAGCCCGGCGCGCCAATTCCTGCGTGCGGCCCTCATTCGCCGCTGCGAGCTTCGTCAAGAGCGTTACCGAGCCCTCGTCGCCAAGGACCGCCAAGGTCTCGAGGGCCGCGTTGCGCACCCGTTCGTCCCCGCTTGTTGCTGCTTGCATGACAGCGTCCAGGGCGGCCGGGCCGGCGCGATCCGCCAAAGCGATGAGCAGGAGCGCCTGGGTCTCAGCGGGAAGGCCAGGCAGCTCGGCTACGAACGCGCGGGTAGCCGCTTCACCGCCGGGAACGCTGCGCACCGCGGCTGCGGCGGCTTCCCGGAGCGCGGGGCTGCCCTGGCGCAGGGCATCGACAACGACCGCCGCGGCGTTATCGCCTTGAGCCTGCACCATGCCGCGCAGAGCGGCCACGCGAAACCGGTCGGGACATTCCGAACGGTAGACGGCATCGTAAATTGCCTGGGCCTGAGCGGTCTGACCCTCAACCAGCAGACCGTCGGCACATAGCAGGCGGGCATCGAGCAGCACGGGAATGAGACCAGCCGGGAGGCCTTGTTTGCGGCCAGCCAGCGTTTCGGCGGCGCGGGCGCCGCCGATCTTTCCCAAGGCGATGATAGCCGCGCCCGCGACCCCGGCATCGGGATCGGCGGCGAGCGCGGCGAGCGCGTCGACAGCGGCCTGGCTTCTGCGTTCGCCGAGGCCGTTGATGAGTCCGAGCTTGGCGTTGCCCGAGGCCTTCGGCAGGGCCTCGAGGTAGGCCTGGTCGACCTCCGGCGTTTCGATGCGCTCAAGTGCGTAACGGGCCGCGTCAGACAGATTCGGGTCGCTCAGAAGCGGCGCGACCAGGGGCGTCACTTCAGGCACACCCAGATGGTACAGTTGGGAGCATACAGACCGTTTCGCATCGAGCGTCGCGGCGGGATCGCTCAGAATGGCGGCCAGCCTCTCGGCCACCGCACGGCGGCTCTCGGACCGCGCATAGGTATCGTTCACGACAGTCTCGAGAAATCGCAGGTTCGTGGGAGCGCCGCCCAGGTTGTACGTTGCGAGAGCGTGGGCCGCCTCATCCACCAGAGTCGTCTCGAGGGCGATCATTGCCTTCCCGGCGTAATCGGCGGGGAGCTGGGCGCTCGGTGTTACGTCGGCCGCCAGGTCGCCCAAGGCGAACTGAATGCCGTCGAGATAGTGCTGCAGAATTGCCGGGGTCCAGAAGATCTCGTGGCGGTGTCCGAGCGAGCAGTAGAACACGCGTCCCTGGCCGTACCCCCGCACCCAGGACACGGCGAAGTCGCCATCATCGCGATTGATGCCCCCCTTGGTCATGTCGGTCTTGCTGGTATCGAGGCTGAGCAGGACCCTCAATTTCTCGCGCGAATAGGGCTCTTTGAACTGGTATATCTCGTCGGCGATGGTGAAGCCCTGGCCCGCAAACGCCCGGTTGACGGGATGGGCGGGGTCGTCGATCTTGACCGCTACATCTTCGTTCCAAGGGTGTCCATTGAAATAGCCGCCCATGAACTCGCCGTAATCGGGCCAGTTGTAAAAGGTATCGGTGGCCGCGTGCACGCCGATGACGCCCTTGCCGCTCCGGATGAACTCGAGCAGGCCGGCCTTGAGCCGGGCGTCACGCTCGCGAGCCTGAAGCTGTTCTTCCTGCGACAGGTTCGCGAGGTCCGGCGGGAGGAACAGCTCGCCCGTGGTGTTGTTGAACACGACGGCGTCGAACTGGCTGAGGGCGTCGGGCTCGAAGACGGCGATGTCGCTGCTTTGCACAACGGTGTACGCGCCGGTGGTTTCCCCGAGAATCTCGAACGCCTTGGCGCCGTACGGCACCGCACTGTGTACAAAACCTCGGCACAGGCTGAAGACAAGCAGCGTGCGCGGTTTTGCGGGGGCGACGCGGGGTTTGGCGGGCATCGCGGCCCGCATCCTGGCGATCTCGTCGTCGGTTTGCGCAAAAGCGCCGAACGCGCCGCCGAGGAGCAGGCTGACAACAGCAGCAGCCGCGACTAGCGTTGTGCTCCACCGTCTCATGAGCTATCTCCCTTCACCGGCCAACCCGCGAGGGTCTGCCGGAATCCGCCGTTCGCGCGGCTACAGATGCCACGGGCTCCGGTTTGCCCGGGACAACAGGGCGTTGGCTTCCGCGTCGCCAATGAACTGTTCTTGGACAGGGTCCCATTTGAGGTCGCGTTTGACGACATAGCCGATGTTGGCCAGTTGGCACACGGAATTGGTGCGATGCCCGATCTCGACGTCGGCGATGGGCTTCTGGCGGGTCCTGATGCACTCGAGCCAGTCCTCGCGATGGTCCCGGCCGCGGTCGAGTTGCAGCTCGTTTGGGCCCCACTTGATATCGGCGAGATTCTCGGGATCGGTACGGAGGAACGACCGGCTCACCCACACCGTGCCTTTGGCGCCCCGGAACACGCAATTGGCCTCGGCGCCGGGCTTGTGATACATCACGACGCCGTTGGCGTAGACAAACGTCATCAACGCGACGTCTTTGCCGTTCGGATAGAGGACCTCGACCGGGCCGCTGTGGTCCATATCGAGGGCCCACTGGGCAATATCGAAATGGTGGGCGCCGAAATCGCTCAACGAGCCGCCGGCGTAATCGCGGTAATTCCGCCAATTGGGAAAGCCTGGGTAGTTCAGCGGGCAAAGTTCGGAGTTGTACTCGCGCCATGGCGCCGGGCCCTGCCAGAAATCCCAATCCAGTGTCGGGGGGACCGGCTCGGGTTTGAGGTCATACGCGTCGCCGGGAGGGCCTCCCACGCCGATGTCGATGGATTGCAGACCGCCGATCGCGCCGTTGCGCACCAGCTCGACGGCTTTGCGGAAGCGTCCGGCAAAATCGGAGCGCTGCTGGCTGCCAGTCTGGAACACGATGTTGTAGCGGCGGGCGGCGTTGACGACGGCGCGGCCCTCGGCGATGGTGCGGGTCATGGGTTTTTCGCAGTAAACGTGCTTGCCGGCTTTGGCGGCTTCGATGGACGGGATGGCGTGCCAATGGTCGGGGGTAGCGATCACGACCGCGTCGATGTCGTTCCGCGCGAGCAATTCGCGGAAATCGGTGTACCTCGCCGCGGATTCATATTTTCCTTCTCCGTATGCCTTGGCGTAGACCTCGTCGGCGTGGCGCTTGCTTTGTTCGAGGCGGCCGGTTTCCACGTCATTGAGCGCCACGACTTGCACCTGGGACTTGCCGAGGTACGAGCTCAAGTGGGATTCGCGGCCCAGTTTGCCCAATCCAATAATGCCGAGGGTCAGCCGCTCGCTCGGCGCAACCGCTCCGCCGGCGCCGAGCGCGCGTGCGGGAACGACACGGGGGAACGCGGCCGCCGCCGCGAATGCCGCCGTACGCCGCAAGAACTGCCTGCGCGTCGAGCCTGGGGACCGTTCTGTCCAGACAGACGTCTTCATAGGCATCGCAAAGATTCCTCCTGCACCTGCTTGGAGTGGACTGGGAGTGAGAAAACGGCAGCATTTTTGATCTTGCGGGACCACTGAGTCAACTTGGCCCGTAGAACACCAGTCGCCGGACAACCCGGCGGTCAGGGCAACTCACACGGAGACACAGAGATACGGTGGAAGTAAAGCCTGGGCCAAAGCGGAATCTACTCAACGTCCCCATTCATGATGCGGGGAACGCCGTTCTTCATCAAGACCTCAACGGAATTGAGCAGGCAACCGAGTCTTGTCCCCGTCAGGCGCGGATAGCTCAACACCTGCTTGTGGCGCGCCGTTGTGTTCTCCGAGTCTCCGTGTGCGCCCATTCTTGTCCGCCGAATACGGTGCGCAGAGCGCGTTTTGTTCCAATTTCCTTTATGCTATACTCCGTTTTCGGCAAGCAAGAGAGGGCATTCGCCCTCTTTTGGTGCACGCACCGGCTCCCCGTACAGAAGGCGCAA
Source organism: Candidatus Hydrogenedentota bacterium (assembly GCA_035416745.1). Lineage (NCBI taxonomy): Bacteria > Pseudomonadati > Candidatus Hydrogenedentota > Candidatus Hydrogenedentota bacterium. Next base: position 75,740 of record DAOLNV010000015.1, read on the forward strand.
TAGTGGGTGAAAGCGTAGTACATTTCGGAGGCACCAACATGGTTCACCAGACGCGTAGAGCATTTCTTGGAAACAGCGCAAAAGCCGGCGGCGCTTTGGCGCTCGCTCAGATGGGCGGGCTTCCCGCTTTCGCGCAGGACGCCCCCCCGAATATGTCCATCGCGAAATGGGCTGGAGACCCCGTCGCTGACGCGGACACCGCCGCATTCGCCGCCATGGCCGTCAAGCTCACGGAACAGGCGATCAACGGCGTGGGCGGCATGGGCCGGTTCGTTAAGAAGGACGACGTGGTATGGATCAAACCCAATATGGCGTGGGACCGGTCGCCCGAGATGGCCGCCAACACGAATCCCGACGTGGTGGCCACCTTGGTGAAGCTTTGTCTGAATGCCGGGGCCAAGACCGTGAAGGTCGGCGACAATCCCTGCGTCCCCGCGGAGAAGGCTTATGCCAGCAGCGGGATCGAAGCCGCGGCGAAAAGCGCCGGCGCCGAGGTCATATACCTCGACGAGAACCGTGTCCGGAAAATGGCCCTCCAGGGAGAATACCTCACCGAGTGGGAGGTGTATCCCGAGATCGTTGAAACCGATCTCGTCATCAACTGCCCGATAGCCAAGCATCACGGCCTCACCCAGGCCACGCTCTGCATGAAGAACTACATGGGGGTTGTCGGCGGGCGCCGCAACGCCTGGCACCAGGCGTTACCCGCATGTCTCACCGATATCACCCGTTTCATGAAACCCCAGCTCTGCCTGCTTGACGCCGTACGCATTCTCACGGCGAACGGCCCCCAGAGTTCGCAAATCGCCGACGTTGCGCGCAAGGACACCATTGCCGTCAGCACCGACATTGTCGCACTCGAGGCCTTCGGCGTCGAACTGCTCGGCAACCGGCCAGAAGCCCAGCAGATCGCCGCCAAGGCCGGCGCGGCGGGACTCGGAAACCCTGACTACAAGGCGCTGAACCCGAAAGAGATTGCTGTATCGTGAATCTGAGGCGTCCCAGAGCGTGGGGGCCCTGGATTCGCCGTTGCGTTCAGTTGGCGTGCCTGGCGCTGTTCGTATTCTTGTTTGTGAACACGCGGTTTCGCGAACATGCCGAGCCGGACGCATTCACCCAGGTGTTCTTTCACCTCGACCCGTTGATCCTGGCGGGCACGTATCTTGCCACGTACGCGGTGCCGGCCGCGGCGTTGTTGGCCCTTGCGACCCTCGTGGCGACGGTGCTTTTTGGCCGCGTCTTCTGCGGATGGGTTTGTCCCCTCGGCACCATCAATCATTTCGCGGGCTGGCTGCGCAACTGGGTGCGCGGCATATCCGAGGCTCCGGCACGATGGTCTCCGTGGCAACGCGCCAAATACTACCTGTTAGTCATTCTGCTGGTGATGGCCGCCTTCGGCGTAGATTGGATTGGCGTGTTCGATCCCATAGCGCTCCTGTACCGCAGCATGACCGCTGCCGTGTGGCCTGCCCTCCAGTACGCCGTCGAAGACGGTTCGACCGCTGTCTACCAGGCGGACCCCCACATCGGACCGCTCCACGCCACAAGCGCCACGGAACCGGTCTACAAGTTCTTCCGCAAACACATTTTTCTTGCTCCGCGCCAGGCTTTTCTTGGAGGCGGCCTGATCCTGGCCCTTTTCGCTGGAATCGTGCTGCTGAACCTGGTCCGGCCGCGGTTCTGGTGCCGCTATCTCTGTCCGGCCGGCGCGTTGCTGGGCATTTTCGCCCGCCGCCCGCTGCTGCTCCGCCTTGTGCGCCGCAACGAAGACTGCAACGAGTGCGGCCGCTGCACCATCGGGTGCCAAGGGCTTGCTGCCCCCGGGTACGGCAACCAATGGATGGCGGCCGAATGTTTCGCGTGCTGGAATTGCGTGAGCACGTGCAACTTCCGGGCGCTGAAATTCAAAATCGAGCCGCCGTTCCGTAAACGGCCCATCGCGGGACCCGACCTCGGCCGCCGCGCTACCCTCGGCGCGGCCGCGGGAGGTTTGGCGGGCCTGTTCCTGTTCCGGCTAACGCCCCAGGCTCAGGCCAAGGCTTATAATCCAGCATTGATCCGGCCCCCCGGCGCGCGGGAGGAGCACGAATTCCTGCAACGGTGCGTCCATTGCGGTTTGTGCATGAAAGTGTGCCCGACCAACGGGCTCCAACCCGCCACGTTCGAAGCCGGGCTCGAAGGGGTATGGACGCCCATGCTCGTGCCGAAAATCGGCTACTGCCAGTACGAATGCAATCTCTGCGGCCTGACCTGCCCAACCGAGGCCATTAAACCGCTCGCGCTTGACGAGAAGAAGAAGGTGCGCATCGGCTTGGCCACCATCGACACCACGCGCTGCATCCCCTACGCGTACGAGCGCAACTGCATCGTCTGCGAAGAGCATTGTCCCGCGCCCGGAAAGGCCATTTATACCGTCGAAACCGAAATCACCACCCGCAGCGGCGGCAAGCTCGTCGTCAAACAGCCCCACGTTGACCCCAACAAATGCACCGGCTGCGGCATCTGCGAAACCAAATGCCCCTTCGCCGACAGGGCAGCTATCCGCATCACGAGCGCCAACGAATCCCGCCACCTGGGCAACCAGCCCATTCTTGTGGGCATCGGCGACCTCGACGGCGCCATTCAACAAGGCTACGGCGACCCGGCCGCCGGGCAAAGCGACGCGCCGGGGTACTCGGACCCCTACGGCCAGCAATAGGCGTCAGTTCAGCCCCAATAGCCGGGCGGCGTTCTCGTAGAAGACGAGTTCTTCGCGCTCGGGTCCTAGACCGAGCGACCGGGCGGTTTCAACCGCATGCGCCTGGTCCTCCCACGGGGAATCGGTCCCAAACAGAACGTACTCCGGCGGATGGGCCAGCAGCGCCTCGCGCGCCCGGGCCTTATCGATCATGTGCAGGCTGTAGGAAAAGTCCATGTAGACGGGCTTGCCCCACAGATGCTTCTCGGCTTCGTCCCAATCCATCCACGCGGCCAAATGGGAGGTCACCAGCTTCAATTCAGGAAACGCATCGAGCACCCGCACGGTGCGGACCGGGTCCGCAATCCGTATGTAAGGATAGGCGATATCGAAACCCGTGTGCATGAGCAGGACCAGCCCTTCATCGCTGACCGCCCGGTAGAACGGCCAGAGACGCTCCTCGTCCAGCTTGAAGTCCTGGTAATAGGGGTGCATTTTGATGCCCCGGAAACCCGCATCCGCGATCGCACGCACCCGCCCCGCCACATCGTTGTCCTCGGGATGTACCGACGGAAACGGAAGCAGCCGGTCCGATGCGATGCTTTTTGACCATGCGAGGATCGCGTCAAACTGGCCGGGTTTCGTGGCAATCGATGCCACCACCGAGAGCTCGATGCCTGCCCGGTCCATCGAGGCCAGCAACGACGCGACCTTGCCGTCCAGCGCCGCCTTCAAATCCGCCTCGGCCTCGAGCTTGGGCATGGCCTTCTCAGCCACCGCATCCGGAAACGCATGGGTGTGGATGTCTATGACGCGTTGTGCTCTGCTATTCATAGCTCACGTTGTTCTCCTAGACGCCGTTCCGGCATCTTTTCCGAATGGCGGGCTCGATCTGGGGCGGTACCAGTTCGCTCAGGTCACCGTTGAACCGGGCGATCTCGCGCACGATGCGCGAACTCAGGAACAAATGAGGTTCGCTGGGCATCAGGCACACGGTCTCGAGGCTCGGGTTCAGTTTCTGGTTCGTAATGGCCATGGTCAACTCGAATTCGAAGTCCGACATCACACGCAGACCGCGGACCACCGCTACGGCGTTGCATTCGCGCGCGAACTCAGCCGTCAACCCGACGAAGGAGGCTACCTGGACGTTCGGAATGTCCCGCGTGATCGCTGTGAGCATTTCGAGCCGTTCATCAACCGGGAACAGGCCTTGTTTGTCCGTATTGGTTGCGACAGCCACGATAAGGCGGTCAAACAGCGCAGAGGCCCGCTGGATGAGGTCCAAATGGCCGTTTGTGGGGGGATCGAAACTTCCGGGATAGACGGCGACGCGTTCGCGCATCGGTTTACTCCTTTTCGTGAATCGCCGCGGCCACTGCCGCCTGGTACACGTCCAACACGGTTACGCCCGCTTTTTCGGCCAGGGCGCGGCAATCTTCAAACTCCGGCGCCGGGGCCGAAGGTTCTCCGTCAAGCAGCCCATACTTCACGCGGACCTGCCCCCACGGCGTGGACACGGTCTTCCAGTCGCGGGGCAGGCATATCCGCGATTCGCGCCGCATCCGCACGCCCAGCGTCGTGGAGTTCCGCAGGATGGTCCGCATGAGGGCCTCGGCACGGTTTTCGGGCGACAAGACGGTCAATTTGTGTGCCGCCCGCCCCTTCTTGCCCACGATGGGCGTCAGGAAAGCATCGTGTGCGCCGGCTTGGAGCGTTTCCTGGATGAGGACAGGCAGCAGCTCGGGGTTCATGTCGTCGATATTTGTTTCGAGAACCAGGATGGTCTCGGTGCCCGGATGCGCCTGCTCGCTCCTGCCGACGAGGGCCCGCAACACGTTGGCGCGGTCGGGGGCGTCGCGCATGCCGCTGCCGTACCCGATGCGCTCGAGCCGCATCGCGGGGATGGGGCCAAACGCCTGGGCCAGTTGCGCAATCAGCGCGGCCCCGGTCGGCGTCACCCATTCGCCCTCAAGCTCGCCGCCGAAGATTGGCACGCCCTGCAGCAGTTTCGCCGTCGCTGGCGCGGGAACGGGCATCACGCCGTGGGCCGCCTTGACGGTTCCGAAACCCACGGGCAAAGGCGACGATTCGACGCGCTCGATGCCCAGCAAATGGAGTCCCAGGTGGGCCACAATCACGTCGACGATGGAATCAATAGCCCCCACCTCGTGAAAATGCACCTTTTCGATAGTTGTGCCGTGAACTTCGGCCTCGCATCCGGCGATGCGTTGGAACGTCTCCGCGCTTGCATCCTTGACGGACTGGGGCAGGCCGGCGCTCTCGATGATCTCGAGCACATGCCTCAGGTGCCGGTGGGGCTGTGCTGCGGCGGGATCCACTTCGACCTTGAACTGCGCAGCCTCAATCCCCTTCTTCTTGACGCGCTCGAGCCGGGCCGTGAAGCCCCCAATCGGGAGCGAGCCGAGGGCGGCGCGCACAGCAGCGAAGTCCGCACCGGCATCGATCAGCGCGCCGGCGATCATGTCGCCCGCTGCGCCACACACGCAGTCGAAATAGAGGATTTTCATGCCTGTTCCTCGCGATGGGCCGGGCGGGCACAGTCCCGCGCCTCCTATTTGTCATGGGCGATGCGGTTGATCATCGCGGCCAGCACGCCAGCGCCGAACCCGTTGTCGATGTTTACGACCGAGATGCCTGTCGCGCACGAATTCAGCATGCCCAACAGGGCCGCGATACCGCCAAAACTTGCCCCGTACCCCACGCTCGTAGGGACGGCGATGACCGGCTGTTCAACCAGCCCCGCCACCACGCTGGGCAACGCGCCTTCCATGCCGGCGCATACCACCAGCACGTCGGCGCTATCCAGAACGGCGCGCTGTTCCAACAGACGGTGGAGTCCCGCTACGCCTACATCGTAGACACGGTTCACGGAGGTGCCCATGGCCTCGCACGTGACGGCCGCTTCTTCGGCGATCGGCATGTCCGACGTGCCGGCGCAGACCACGGCGGCGAAGCCTTCGCGCGTTTCGGGAGGCTCGACGGTGATTGTAATGGCGCGGGCTACCTCGTGATGAACCGCATCCGGATGCGCCGCAACCACCGCTTCGACCACCTCTCGGCCACACCGGGTCGCGAGCACGTTGCTGCCATGCTCGCGCATACGCGTCACGATCGCCACCACCTGTTCGGGGGTCTTTCCCTGCGCAAAAACCGTCTCGGGATACCCCTTCCGCAGGTGCCGGTGATGATCGACCTTCGCAAAACCAAGATCCTCGAAAGGAAGGTTCCGCAAGCGTTCCACAGCGTCATCGGGCGCGAGCGAACCGCGCGCCACGGCCTCCAGCAACTCTTTCAGCCTCTTTTGGTCCATCAGAAACGCTCTTCGATTCTCGTGTTCCCCGACACGGCCATCATTTCCCGCAAGACACGTATAGTACGTAAATTGACGGGCAAAATAAAAACCAGCGACGAAAGAGCGGGAACATACCAGCCAAGTCATAGGCCCGGCGTATCGTTGAAACGGATTTGAGACCATTTGCGTTTCAGGTTCCGGGAGAGGGATGCGAGATATTCGTGTTTCCGCAAACGGAATTCGCGGTTTGGCATTCCCCGGCGGTCTTTGGTCGTGAAGACGCGGCGGACAGCGACAAGGCGGAGCGAGCGCGGGATAGCGATGTGTCGGGCCTTCAGCCCTCTTGCCTGTTTTGAATCCCATCCCCTGGCCCTTCAGGCCAGGCTGGTATGGTACGCGC